>JAYVVA010000018.1:0-4103 GCA_043787435.1 Sphingomonadales bacterium
TCGATGGCACCGCATCGTCGGCGCACGCTGCCGAAATGGCGACACGCGTCCCCCGTCTTGCTGACGCAGCTTGGGGTTTCGCTCAACAGGCAGGGGCAAGATAGCCATGTCCCAATTCGACATGACCGGAAAAGTGGCCGTCATAACCGGATCTTCGCGTGGCATTGGCGAAGCCATTGCGCACGAAATGGCCGACCATGGCGCCAAGGTCGTTATCACGAGCCGCAACATCGGCGCCTGCGACGTTGTAGCCGCGGCCATCAATGCCAAGCACGCCGACGCTGCCATCGCGGTCGCCTCGAACCTGTCGTCAAAAGACTCGCTCCAAGCGATGGTCGACGCAGGCCGCGCGGCGTTTGGGCCGATCGACGCTCTTGTCTGCAACGCAGCCTCGAACCCGCATTATGGTCCGATGGCGACGATCACGGATGAACAGTTCCGCAAGACGCTCGACAACAACATAGTAGCTCAACATTGGCTGATCACCATGGTCGCGCCTGAAATGCTGCAACGCAGATCGGGTTCAATCATCCTGATCTCCTCGATCGGCGGCTTGCGCGGAACGCCGATCATTGGCGCTTACGGGATTACGAAGGCCGCCGATATTCAAATGGCCAAGAACCTCGCCCGAGAATTCGGCCCGCACAACGTTCGTATCAACTGCATTGCACCTGGCCTTGTGCAGACCGAGTTTGCGCGCGGTCTTTGGGAGAACCCCGATAACCTGAAAAACTCGACAGCGAACGCCTGTCTGGGCCGGATTGGCCAGCCGCACGAAATCGCAGGCGCCGCGGTTTTCCTCGCGTCCGAGGCGTCAACTTTCATGACCGGACAAACAATCGTGATCGATGGAGGCGTCGTCGTATGAGACTATCGGGTAAAGTTGCGCTCATCACGGGAGCAGGCTCAGGCATCGGCCGCGCCTCGGCGCAGTTGTTCGCAAGCGAGGGCGCCAACCTGGTGATCGGCGACAAGTCGGACAGCGTTCAAGAAACGGCCAGGCTGATCACCGAGGCTGGTGGCACCGTGACACCGATGCAAATGGACGCGGGCCTCGAAGGCGATGTTGCAAAAATGGTCGCAACGGCAATCTCGTTGTACGGCGGGATCGATATCGCTTTTGCCAATGCCGGGATTTCAGGCGGCATGGAGGGGATATTCGAAACCACGCCTGACCATATGGCCGAGGTTTTGCGCGTTAATCTCATCGGGCCCATGCTGATCGTCAAACATGCAGGCAAACGCATGTGGGAACAGGGACGCGGTGGATCCATCATCCTTACGGCAAGCGTCGCCGGGATTCGCTCGGGCGCTGGCGGCCCCTCCTATTCAGCATCGAAGGCAGGCGTCATCAACCTGGCGCAAACCTCGGCTCAGCAGCTCAGCGAAACCGGGGTGCGGGTGAACGCGCTCTGCCCGGGCCTCACCGAAACCGGCATGACTAAACCAACGTTCGATTATGCGCGCGACAAGGGTGTCGAGGAGAAGATTGGCCGCCTCAATCCGCTCCGTCGAGCCGCCCAGCCGATCGAACTCGCCAACGTTGCCCTGTTTCTGGCGTCCGACGAGTCGAGCTACGTGAACGGCCAGGCGATCGCGGTCGACGGTGGGTTGTCCAGTTCGCACCCAGTCACACGTCAAGTTACGGGGAAAACCGCAGTATGAAATATCGTGAACTCGGCGACAGCGGCATATCGGTCTCCGAAATCTGCCTCGGCAGCTGGCTGACCTACGGCGTCGGTGTCGAGGCAGACGCAGCCCGCGCCTGCCTCGACCGCGCCTTCGACGAAGGGATCAACTTCATCGACACCGCAAATATCTACGGGCGCGGGGCCGCAGAAACGTTTCTGGGAAGCGCACTCAAAGGTCGCCCACGCGATCGCTACGTGATGGCGACCAAGCTGTTTTTTCCGATGACTGACACCGACCAAGGGCTGTCACGCAAGCAGATCGCCAAACAAATCGACGCCAGCTTGATACGGCTTCAAACCGATTACGTCGACCTCTACCAATGCCACCGCTACGATGATGCGACGCCTATTGATGAAACAATGGACGCCCTCAGCGAGGTCGTTCGATCCGGCAAAGCCCGCGCGATCGGCTTTTCCGAATGGTCGCCTAAAAACGTCGCGGATGCGCTTGCTGTCGCGGGCACTGTCAAATTCGTTTCGTCGCAACCGCAATATTCGCTGCTGTGGCGCCGGCCCGAGGCAAAAATTATTCCGCTGTGCGCTGCCAACGGTATCTCGCAAATCGTCTGGTCCCCGCTCGCGCAAGGTGTCCTGACGGGGAAGTATAAACCGGGTGCCACGCGGCCCGCCGGCAGCCGCGCGACAAGCGACGCCATGGGCGGGTTTATCGGCCGGTTCCTTGAGACGCCGGTGCTCGAAACCGTCGCAAAGCTTGCACCGCTGGCGCAGGAAGCCGGTTGTACGCTTGCCCAGTTTGCCCTTGCCTGGGTACTGCGTGAGCCAAATGTCGCGAGTGCCATTGTAGGTGCCAGCCGGCCCGATCAAGTCAGCGATAACGCAAAGGCAAGCGGGCTTACGATCGACCCCGCGCTGTTTGCCAAGGCAGCGGCCATTGTCGGAGAGTTGTCGGCATGACCATGCCCAGTCTCGCCGACCCCGCCGAACTCGGTTTCGACGCCGGTCGCCTCGCGCGCATTGATGCACATCTCAAAACAAAATATATCGACGGCGGCCGCTTTCCGCACGCCGCGTTGCTGATCGGGCGCGGTGATGAAGTCGCGCATCTGTCAGTCATGGGTGACGCTCGCGCCGGCCAACCTCTCAAGCTCGATGCTATTTTCCGCATCGCTTCGATGACCAAGCCCGTCACCTCGATCGCGTTCATGCAGCTCGTCGAACAGGGTCGCATCGCCCTCAGCGACCCGATTACCAAAGTGCTGCCCGAATTTGCCAAGACCGGCGTATTCGTCAGCGGCGGCGGCAATACGCCATTCGTCACGAGGCCGCCGGCATCGCCCATTCGCATGATCGACCTCTTGCGCCATACTTCGGGTCTGACCTACAGCTTCCAGGAACGCAGCAACATCGATGCCGCGTATCGCAAGCTTGGCTTCGAGCGCTGGGACACAGAGTCGCTCGATGTTTTTGTAGAGCAGCTCGCTTCGCTCCCGATCGAGTTTGATCCCGGCACGGCATGGAACTACTCGGTATCGACCGACGTCCTGGGCGCGATCATCGAACGACTGTCAGGCCAAAGCCTCGACGCCTATTTTGCCGCCCACATCTTTGGCCCACTCGGAATGGTCGACACACAATTTGATGTGCCCGCCGACAAACTTGACCGTCTGCCCGACTGCTATGTTTGGGACCCGGTCAAGCGAATGAAGATGTACGATGCCGGCGCAGCATCGGCCTGGCGCCAAAAGCCCGGCTATTTTTCGGGCGGCGGTGGATTGACGTCGACGCTCGCCGACTATCACCGCTTCGCGAGGATGCTGTTGAACGGAGGCGAGCTGGAGGGCGCGCGGATCGTTAGTCCCCATACCCTTAAGCTCATGACAACGAATCATCTTCCCGGTGGCGGCGATCTGACCCAGATGTCGAGGTCACTGTTCAGCGAAGCCGAAAACGCCGGCATGGGTTTTGGTCTCGGCTTTGGCACAGTGATCGACGCACCCGCGACAATGACGCACGGCAACAATGGCGAATTTTACTGGGGCGGCATGTTCTCGACGGCATTCTTCATCGATCCGGTCGACGATGTGATCATGATCTTCATGACCCAATTGATGCCGTCGAGCGCCTACCCGGTGCGCCGCGAGATCAAGACAATGCTTTATTCGGCCCTCATCGGCTGACCCTTCGGAGACACACAATGAGCGACAACCCGATTACAACCGAGCGTCACGGCGACATCCTCGTGATTGTCAGCAACAATCCGCCGGTTAATGCGCTTGGCGCCGCGGTACGGATCGGCCTCGCACAAGGGTTAAAGGAAGCCCTCGCCGACGATACCGTCAAGGCCATCGTCGTTCGCTGCGACGGACGGACTTTCTTTGCCGGCGCCGACATCACCGAATTCACTAAGCCGCCGGTCGAGCCGATGCTGTTCAGCGTGATTGACGCGCTCGA
>JAYVVA010000019.1:0-3319 GCA_043787435.1 Sphingomonadales bacterium
GCGGTATGAGTGGTATGGGTCGCCACCATGGTATCGAAGGCTTCCGTGAGTTTTCCAATCAGCGCGGCGTGTTCGTTCGGGGGACCGAGGGCGATATGATCGATGCTTTTTACGCGCCCTACAGCAAGGCAGCAGGACTTGTGACGGCTGTCTTGGCAGGCGGATGACGACCGCGAGCGTATCGCGCAAATCGATCTGGTCATGGGCACTGTTCCAGGGCGGGCGCGATCCGTACGTCATGCTCATCACAATTTATGTTTTCGTGCCCTACCTGGTAACGGTAGTCGTGGGAGATCCAGTCAGAGGGCAAACTCTGGTCGCGTCAGGACTCAAATACGGCGGCTGGCTTGTAATGCTCTCGGCGCCTTTGCTCGGTGCGACGGTCGATCGCATGGGGGCGAGAAAGCCTTGGCTGGTGGGCACCATCGCATTGATGGCTCCGTTGGTCGCGACGCTTTGGTGGGCGACGCCTGGCAGCAGCGGGCTGGGTGTGACCCTCGTCATCGCTATGCTGGCTGTACTTGGCGTTTTGTTCGCAGCCACCGAAACGCTCCACAATGCTCTGTTGCTTCCGGCTGCCGGCATGGAGCGCGCCGGCGCTGCGTCGGGCCTCGGGCTTGCAATGGGCAATCTCGTGTCGGTGTTTATGTTAGCACTGATAATGTGGGGTTTTGCGCTCCCTGGTAAGGTCCACTGGGGATTTGTCCCTGCGCACCCGTTGTTTGGGCTAAGTGCGGCCAACCATGAGACAGACCGCGTCGTCGCTCCAATCGTAGCGGCCCTCCTGATCCTGGGATTGCTTCCGGTCCTTGCCTACGTGCCTGACGTTCCTGCGACCGGGGTACGTCTGGGTCGCGCTGTGCGGATGGGAGTGGCAGACCTAAGGGCATTGTTTGCCGAGGCGCGCGGGCACCGCGATGCGCTCACCTATCTCGGCGCGCGCATGCTATTTACCGATGGGTTAACTGGCATCCTCATTTTTGCAGGCGTTTACGCGGCAGGGGTAATGGGGTGGAGATCGCTCGAATTGCTCGCCTACGGGATGCTTCTGAGCGTTTTCTCAGTCTTTGGGGGTCTTGGCGCTGGGCGCCTCGACGGCAAACTGGGGCCTAAACTGGCGCTCAAGATCGAACTGATCGGCGTCATTGTTTCGCAACTGCTATCGCTCGGCAACACGCGAACCAGTTTGTTTTACATGGCATACGATCCAAGTGCACATGCGCCGCTTTGGGCAGGCCCTATTTTCCGAACAGCACCCGAGTGGGGACTGATCGGGTCCAGCTTCCTTGGCGCCGTGACGGTGACGGCTGCCTATTCGTCTAGCCGCACGCTGCTGACGCGCGTCGTCCCTCCAGAGAAGCTCGGGGCGTTCTTCGGCCTCTTCGTGATTGCCGGGACGGCGACGATGTGGCTTGGGCCGCTACTCGTGGAGTTTGCAACAAGGTTCAGCGGGTCGCAACGCATCGGACTTCTACCAGTTTCCGGGCTGCTGGTCGCAGGCCTGGCGGCGTTGCACCTTGTGAGAGGCGGGAAACAAAACGCCATATAAACTCAATAAACTGGTTTGGTCGCTTCGTCAGCTGCGAAAGCCTTTAGCGCGGATCGAGCGGCTGCTTCTCCCTGTTCTTGGACGAAGTGGCCTGCGTCTTCGATAATCATCGGTGGCGGGCAGCCCCGAATAGTAGCGCGCAAATGTTCCATCATTGCCGGCGTCAGTACCGGGACCTGCGCACCTACCGCCATAAAGCTCGACCCGCTCCATTCTTCTGTCCACCAGCGAGCGGCGCGCCGTGAGGTCGCGGCACCGGGATCGTCCGGTGAAGCCGGGACAAGGTCGGCGAAGCGCCGAACGCCTGCCTTATACTGCTTGTCGGGAAACGGGGCAGAATAGGCAGCGGCTACCGCCGCGCTTAGCGACGGTGCCGCGCGTTCCATCAGCGCGGCGACGTCGAGGTCAGGTTGGGACCGGTTGAACGCACGCCACATCTCAAAACTAGGTCCAAGCGGGCGTTCGCCAGTCGCAAGCGTCGTGTTCATGACGAGCAGGCGATTGAACCGATCAGGGCGATCCATCGGTAATGTCAGGCCGAGCAGGCCGCCCCAGTCCTGACAAACCAGCGTGATATTCCGAAGGTCGAGCGCATCAACGAAAGCAAGAAGCGAACTCCGGTGAAACTCGAAGGTGTAGACCTCGTCCGCCAAAGGCTTGTCGGAACGACCGAATCTAAAGAGGTCCGGCGCCACGACGCGGCCGTTCCCAGCAAAAACGGGTATCATTTTACGGTACAGCTAAGACGGCACCGTCAAACGGCCCTACCAACGGGAGCGCTAGTCCGGGCGAACATTAAGCTCGTTAGCTGCCGCGAACCGTGGCGCTTCAGTGCCTTCTTCATAAAGGCGAGAGCTGCTGACTTGCCCGCGTTCCCGTGATGTGGCTCTCGAGGACTTCCCCTTCGTGATCGGCTGCCCGCCACAGGTAGACCACCCCGCTGTTTAGCTTCACGTGCATTTCGTCAATGTGCCATCGCCAGTGGCGAAACCCGCGCATGTGATTGATCCGCTTGCGCCGGATTTCGCCCGCGAACATCGGGCCAAATCTATTCCACCACAATCGCACTGTCTCGTGACAAAGATCAAAGCCACGCTCGAAGAGCAGATCCTCCACATTGCGCAATGACAGCGGAAAGCGAACATACAGCATCACCACTTCTCGGATCAGCTCAGGTGCCGAGCGGAAATACCGAAACGGACTGGCGGGCTTCGCCCTCGATTTGCGGCTCATGCCCGCAAATTACCAGTACCAGGCCCGACCTGCTACATCCCTTTGACAAAACCATTGGCGGGGATCCCGACCCCCCTCGACGCGACCACAGCGAGTTCGGTGCCTCCAGAACGATAACGCTGAGCAGATGCGGATTGCCGTCACGGTAATAGAGCCTGCATTAGGTTTGACGGCGCCACTCACTTAGATTGAACACGGCGTCTGGTCGATTTGGGCAGCGCCGCGCTCGCGCGAAACTCTACTTTGCGCGGCTCTGTATCGTCTGCGGTATTGTCTCGTCCCTGATCTGCATGAATCGATAACAGCGACTGCATGAGCTCTTCGTCGGCACTGGCCATAACCGCGAGCACCTTTGCCTCATTGCACCCTTCAGCGGCGAGATACCCATGCCCCATGCTCGAGTCGATGTAGATGGACTGACCCTCGCTGAGCGTCACGGGATCATAGAACTCCGTGCTTACCGTAATAGCCCCTTCCAGAACGAAAACGAACTCTTCGCCATCATGATGAATGAGCTCACCGAATTGTTCCGGTGTC
>JAYVVA010000020.1:0-2026 GCA_043787435.1 Sphingomonadales bacterium
GCTAGACATATGTGCACCCCCGGCACTTCCAAGACACGTGGACTTAGGACCGGTTCAGTCGGGTTTCAAACCCAAGCGGATAGCTAGGCTTTTGCTGCCACGCGCTGACCTGTTCACGAATCGGGCCGCCGTTCGGCGCAGCCGGCGCGGCTTGGCTTTTGCCAAGGTTCAGGGTCCGGCCCCTTCCATCGTGACACCTCGTTGGCTGCCATTACAGCGCGAGCTCCAAATTTTCAGTCGTGCCGTGCGGGTTTGGCCTTTTCGCGCGGCTTGCGCCAGCCACACTCGACTGTCTCGATACATCGTCTCGGGGACGTAATTCTCGCCGCAGCCAGCACATGTAGCCGCGATCAGCCATCTGCTAATCCCAATGCGCGGACGCCGCGTCATCGCTTTCACGCGCCTCGACCCAAATCTCGCGTCCGTCGGCGAAACTCTCCTTTTTCCAAAACGGTGCGTCGGTTTTCAGCCGGTCGATGAGGAAGGCACATGCTTCAAGCGCGGCCTTGCGGTGCGCGCTCGCGCACGCGACAAGGACGATAGGATCGCCGGGCACCAGTCGCCCGATCCGGTGATGGATGGTGACGCCCCCCAGCGACCAGCGCGCGACAGCCTCGCTCGCCAGCTCACGTAGCGCTGCCTCGGTCATCGACGGATAATGTTCGAGGGTCAGTGCGGCCAAACCACCGGTACCACGCACGATCCCAACGAAACTTGCAACCGCTCCGATTCCCTCACGGCCGAGCGCCGCGATCGCGACGTCCACTTCAAACGGCTCCAGAGAGACATCGATAGTAATCATCCACCCGTCACCGGTGGAAAAAACGCGATTTCCCTGGCAGCGCCGATCGTTGTGTCGAATTTTGCCATGACCTGATCCACCGCCACGCGCAGCCTGTCCCTGTCGCCGAAGATTGGGTAGCGCTCTGCGAGCCAGTCGGTCAGATCGGCAACCGTCGACAGTCCCTCGGGCAGTTCAACGCGCTCTTCACCCATCCCGACAGCCTCGCGCAGTTTGGCAAAATAGAGCAAGGTGACCACAGGCTCAGTCCATGTGCTTCAGACCAACGCGGAGATAGTCCCATCCGGTCACGAGCGTCAGCGCCGCAGCAGCCCATAAAGAGACAATGCCGACCTGCTTGATCCAGTGTAAACCAGGTAACGCGCCAGCAAGGATAAGCGCGCCCAGAGCGACAATCTGCAATGTGGTTTTCCACTTTGCGAGCTGTGAGACTGGCACAGACACCTGCAATCCGGCCATGAATTCCCGCAGCCCTGAAACCGCAATTTCGCGCAGCAAAATGACGAGCGCGGGAATAAGATGGATACCTGTAATCGACGCTGCCTCGTAGCGATTACCAACCAACATCAAGATAACCGCCGCAATCATTATCTTGTCGGCAATGGGATCGAGGAACTGGCCGAGCTTGGAAACCGTCCCCTGCGCGCGCGCGACATAGCCATCAAAATAGTCGGTCACGCCCATCAGGCAATACAACGCAAAGCCCAGGGCATAGCCAAGCACCCAGCCGGGATACCACAGAAACGCAACAAGCAAGGGGACCGTCACGATCCGCGATAGGGTCAAAATGTTGGGAAGGCTCAGCACATCCGCTTCTCTAGACGGCATTGGACGTGCGCGCAAAGCCCGCTATGGCGCCCGCAAGTCGTCAGAGGATCGCCGTACCCCCATGCAGATGTCACTCGCGCTGATGAACCAGCGTCGTTTCCTGCCGTTGTTCGTCACACAATTTCTCGGCGCAATGAACGACAATCTGTTCAAGACCGCGATGATCCTGTTCGTGATTTACAACATCTACAATGACCCCAAGCAGGAAGAGCTGTTCAGCGCGATTGCCTCGGCCGTATTTATCGTGCCGTTTTTCCTGCTTTCGGCTGTGGCGGGCCAGCTTGCCGATGCGTACGACAAGGCGCGGATGGTGCGGATCGTGAAGACGGTCGAAATCGCCATTATGGTTGTCGGCGGTGCAGGCCTGCTTATCGGTAACATTCCGCTGATGATGAT
>JAYVVA010000021.1:0-2436 GCA_043787435.1 Sphingomonadales bacterium
GCTCGCTGCGACGCTCGAGGCAACGCTTGCCAATCCACCCGCAGAGCGTTTGCGTGACGGTGTCCGGATTGGTATCGCAGGGCCACCAAATTCTGGTAAATCAACGCTTCTCAATGCGTTAGTGGGCAGAGATGCGGCTATTGCCTCACCGATCGCGGGAACAACGCGCGATGTGATCGAGACGCCCGTCAATCTTGGGGGCGTGCCGATCGTTTTTGCTGATATGGCTGGATTACGCGCCCAAACGGACGATCCGGTCGAAGCCATGGGAATCGCTCGCGCAGAAGCTGCCATTCGGCAGAGCGATGTTCTGCTATGGCTGGGCGACCCCTGCGAAGCACCGGCTGGACGCCATGTGGTGCGCGTCGGTGCCAAGAGCGACCTGGGCAAACCGCCGGGCGCGATTGATGTTTGCGTCTCAGCCCGGACTGGCGACGGTATCGATAGCCTGATTTCCACAATCATCAAGGAAGCAACCGACTGCTTGCCTGCGGTGGGCGGGCTCACGCTGACGGTGGCCCAGCAAGGGCACGTCCGCGACGCGGCTATCGCGCTGGATCGAGCGAGCGCCCCGAATGATGATGTCTTGCGTGCCGAAGATCTCCGCGTCGCGCTGCGCGCCTTGGATCGAATCACCGGTACGGCAGACACTGAAGCGATGCTCGACACTCTCTTTGGTCGGTTTTGCATCGGAAAATAAGTTTCACGTGAAACACCGCCATAACCGCGGTAAGAGGCTGTCATGGATTTTGAGGTGATCGTCGTCGGCGGTGGGCATGCCGGGACCGAGGCGGCGGCAGCGGCGGCTCGAGCCGGTGCGCGGACAGCATTGGTCAGTTTTGATGCGAAGATGATCGGCGCGATGTCGTGTAACCCGGCGATCGGTGGATTGGGCAAGGGGCATTTGGTACGAGAGGTCGATGCCCTCGACGGATTGATTGCGCGCGCGGCCGATGCGGCAGCTATTCACTATCGGATGCTCAACCGCTCGAAAGGTCCAGCGGTCCAGGGGCCGCGCGTTCAAGCAGATCGCGTGCGTTATGCAGTCGCTATTCAAAACATGCTTGCCGCGACGCCGCGGCTGACGATGATTGCTGCCGGCATTGAGTCGCTCACACAACTTGCTGGTCGTGTTTCGGGGGTCGTCCTTGATGACGGATCGACCCTACGCGCCCCTGCTGTGGTCCTCGCGACGGGGACGTTTCTGAATGCCAGGATGTATCGGGGGCGAGCTAGCGAGGATGGTGGCCGGGTTGGTGAGCGCTCCGCTACGGGGCTAGGCGCGCAACTCCGGACGCTCGAACTTCCCATCGGTCGGCTAAAAACGGGGACACCGCCGCGTCTTGACGGGCGAACGATCGATTGGTCGCGCCTTGAGACGCAATCGTCTGACGTGCAAAGCTGGACGATGTCACCGCTCGGGCGACGGACATTGCCGCAGCTTTTTTGTGCAATTACGCGCACGAACTTAGCTACCCATTCGGCCATACGCGCGGGGCTCGAGGCGTCACCGTTGTATTCGGGCGCCATACAGGGGCAGGGTCCACGCTACTGCCCTTCGGTCGAGGACAAAGTCCTCCGCTTCGGTGACCGAGATGGTCATCAGGTCTTTCTAGAACCTGAGGGTCTCGATTCGCACTTGATCTATCCCAACGGTCTGTCGACGTCACTGCCGGTTGCAACCCAAATTACAATGCTGCGAACCATCAAGGGGTTGGAGAACGTCGAAATTGTCGTGCCCGGCTATGCAGTCGAATATGATTATCTCGATCCGCGGGCGCTCGACCACAGTCTTGCGCTCACGACGATGCCGGGTTTGTTCTGCGCGGGGCAGATTAACGGGACTACCGGTTATGAGGAGGCGGCCGCGCAGGGGCTGGTCGCGGGGTTGAATGCGGCTGCGCATGCACACGGGACCGCGTCGATGCACTTCGGGCGTGACCAAAGCTACATTGGCGTGATGATCGACGACCTCGTTTTGCAAGGCGCGAGTGAACCGTATCGCATGCTGACGTCGCGCGCGGAATACCGTCTGGCGCTACGCGCCGATAACGCGGCGACACGGTTGACCCAGATTGGGATCGAAGCAGGCTGTGTCGGCCCTGAGCGGCAGCGCTGGTGGACCGAGCGGCGTATCAGTCTCGAACGTGCACGCGCGGGCAAAGACGATGTTTCGCTCGATGTCGCTACCGAAATCGCTGTCGATGCTCAATATGCGCCTTACCTTGTTCGGCAGGAGGCTGAACGCCGCAGTCTTGCAGCAAGTGACGGCCTGCACCTGCGTGATGATCTGGCATGGTCGAAAATCCCCGGTCTCTCCAATGAGATGGTTGAGCGTCTCGCGCGTGCATCGCCACGTACATTGGGTGAGGCGCGGCGGGTGCGCGGGGTGACCCCTGCGGCGCTCGCAGCCATTCTCGTAACGGCCAAGCGTGC
>JAYVVA010000022.1:0-2181 GCA_043787435.1 Sphingomonadales bacterium
GTCATCGATCGTGTTGGCAATCGCGCGGCTTGGGTCGAGCTCCAACCTCACACCGGCCGCACGCATCAGCTCCGCGTTCATATGGCGGCCATCGGTCACCCCATCGTCGGCGACGGTAAATACGGCGGCAAAGAAGCATTCCTGACGGGCACGATCAGCCGCAAAATGCATCTCCACGCGCGGCGGATCCGCGTGGATCACCCCGACGCGAATTTCCCCGGGGGTCAGATTGATGTCCGCGCCGACCTGCCCGAGCATTTCGCCATGACCATGATCGATCTGGGCTTCACGGCAGGCCATGGCGACGCCTTGCCGCTCGACGAGGTCAAGTTTTCCGAAACCGCCGAGGGCAAACGTCGCCTCGTCGCCAATATTGCCAAGACTGCGCGCAAGGAACGCAAGGGCGAACGCCGATCACGCGGCCAAACAAGGTCGAAGTAACGGCGCCATGCAGCCCAATCCAAAATTCCGGATCGATGATTGTGCCGCACTCCGAGCAATGGAGCTCGAAATCGGCGTCGTCCATTTGTTCAAGCTGACATCGGACGGCCCCGTCGTCGCGGCGAGCGCAATGGATGCAAATGCTTATGTCAGCCCCAACTGGTATGCCGAACCGCACAACCAAGTTCCCACGTGGAACTATGTTTCAGTCGAGATCGAGGGCATCTGCGCCGAGCTCGACCGGGCAGCGCTGAGGGATCAGATCGACGGGCTGGCGGCGCTTCATGAGGGACGCCTCCTTCCGAAACAGCCGGGGACGGTGGCCAAGGTCGACGCTGCCCCCCGTGACCGAATGCTGTCCGCGCTGGATTGCTTTGAATTGCGCGTCACCTCCATTCGCGGCAACCACAAGCTCAGTCAGAACAGAAGCGTTGCTGATCGTGAGGTTTTCATCGCCGCACTGGACGATTCAAGCCTCGCACGGGCAATGGCATCGTGAGCCGGCTTGCGGTCTTCGATTGCGACGGGACGCTTATCGATAGCCAGTCCAACATCTGCGTTGCCATGGAAACGGCTTTTGCGCAGTCGGGGATTGCGGCGCCGACGCGCGGAAACATTCGCCGTATCGTCGGCTTGAGCCTGGTCGAGGCCGTCGCGGTATTGCTCCCAGACGCCGATGGCGAGCTGCACGCTCATATCGCAGCGTCCTACAAACGTGCCTTTCACAAGATGCGCGCAGGCGGATTGGCCGACGAGCCGCTATTCGGAGGCATAGCGAGCGTGCTGGACAGCCTGCTCGATCACGGCTGGTTGCTCGGTGTCGCCACTGGCAAGTCTGACCGTGGCCTTACACTTGCGCTCGAGCACCATGGGTTGTCGAAGCACTTCGTGACGCTGCAGACTGCGGACCGTCATCCGTCGAAGCCCGATCCTTCGATGGTACGGGCCGCAATGGCCGAGGCAGGCGCAAAACCGGCAACGACGGTCGTAATCGGCGATACGAGCTTTGACATCGCGATGGCCTTGAACGCTGGGTCACGCGCGATTGGCGTTGCATGGGGATACCATGAAACGGCTGATCTGGTCGGTGCCGGTGCACACGCCATCGCACGCCGTCCTGCCGATTTGACCGATTTGCTGGAGGCCGTATGACCGAGGATCTCGCGCGCAAACGGTTCTTTTTATTGACGATGCTCCGGTTCGGGGGCGTCGTTCTGGCCTTTGTGGGGATTGCAGTTATCGCCAAACGCTGGATCGAACCCGCCGAGACGATAGGAGGCGTACTGCTGGTCGCGGCGATTGTTGGTGTCGTAGTGGCGCCGCCGGTGCTGATCCGACGGTGGCGACGCGAAGAATGAAACGGTTCTGGAAAGACGTCTCGGTCGAGGCGGGCGCAGTCCTTCTCGACGGACGTGCAATACGCACGCCGGCGCGTGCGCCACTGGTGCTGCCATCACATGCGCTTGCCGATGCCCTCGCCGACGAATGGCGTGCGGTCGGGGCCGAGGTCGATCCGCGCGCAATGCCGCTGACGGGACTTGCCAACGCCGCAATCGACAAGGTCGGTCCAGACGTCGCGTCGTTTGCTGCCGGTCTTGCAAGCTACGGCGAGACCGATCTGCTCTGCTACCGCGCCGAGATGCCGCCAGCGCTTGCGGCCTGGCAGGCGCAAGTATGGGATCCACTGCTCGACTGGGCACAGGCACGCTACGACATCGCGTTTGTCGTTACAGCCGGCAT
>JAYVVA010000023.1:0-3602 GCA_043787435.1 Sphingomonadales bacterium
ATTTACACGATGCCAATCACTGGCGGTACGCCGACCCGAGTTGCCGAGGGCCTCGCCTATGAACAACAGCCGCGCTTTTCTCCCGACGGCAAACGCATCGCGTTCACGTCGGATCGGGGAGGTGGCGACAACATCTGGATTATGAATGTCGACGGCAGCGACAAACACCAACTGACCAAGGAAGCGTTCCGGCTTCTGAACCAGGCGAGCTGGAGCCCTGACGGACGATTCATTATCGCCAAAAAGCACTTCACGACTGGGCGATCGCTCGGTACCGGCGAAATCTGGCTCTATCATGTTTCGGGGGGAGGTGGCGTCCTGCTCGTCAAGCGGGCGAGCGAGCAGCTCCAAAAGGAACTCGGCGAGCCAATCTACGCCCCCGACGGCAAGGGAATCTACTATACGCGCAACGTGACGCCGGGTCCGATATTCGAGTATGCCCAGAACTCGCATACTGACCTTTTCGACATCGAACGGTACGACATTGACTCCGGCGAGGTGACGACGGCTGTGTCAGGCGTTGGCGGGTCGGTGCGTCCTACACCCTCACCCGACGGCAAGAAAATCGGCTTCGTCCGTCGCGAACACGGCCGCTCGACGCTTTGGGTCAAGGATCTGACAACGGGCGCTGAGCATCGCATCTATGCAATGCTCGATCAGGACGTGCAGGAAACATGGGCGGTAACTGGCGTTTACCCGAATATGGCTTGGACGCCGGACAGCGGCGCGATGATTTTTTGGGCGGGCGGCAAAATCCGTCGCGTTGACGCGGACGGGACCAATGCCCGTGAAATTCCGTTCCGCGTCGACGACACGCGGATCGTGGTCGATGCGGTTCATCCGCAGGTCGACGTCGCTCCAGATCATTTTCAGACGAGGATGCCCCGCTGGGCGACAGTCTCGCCCGACGGTCGCAAAGTTGTATTCGAAACGCTGGGCAAATTATGGATTCAAGCCGTCTCGGGCGGGAGGCCGCGGCGACTCGTCAATGGGGACGAGGCTGAGATGGAACTGTGGCCGAGCTGGTCGCGCGACGGTCGAACGATCGTATTTGTTGGATGGACAGATGCCGGCCTTGGCATGATTCGTACGGTCGCGGCCGGCGGCGGCAGCCCGAGAAACGTCACATCTCAAGCTGGCCATTATGCTCATCCGCGTTTTTCCCCTGATGGAAATACAATCGTCTACGAACGGCGTGGAGGTGGCAACCTCACGGCGGCTCGCGCGAGCGATAACCTTGGCATCTTTCGCATTGCTTCATCTGGAGGCAGCTCGGTGCTCATCGACAGGGAAGGCGTCGAGCCTCAGTTTGGCAGCGCGAACGATCGAATTTTCATGATCACGACCGTCAAGGATAAGCGCCAGCTTGTCAGCGTCGATCTCAATGGGGAAGCAAGGCGGATCCATGCGGCCGGGGACCTCGTAAACGCCTATGAAATTTCTCCGACCGACGAATATGTCGCTTTCCGTCAAAATTATCAGGTGTTTGTCACGCCGCTCATGCCGGGAAGGCAAGCGGTGGAAACAGATGAAAAGAGCGGACCTCTGCCAGTCACGCGTGTCAGCAACGAAGGTGGCGACTTCATGAACTGGTCGAACAACGGTCGCGCGATCCACTGGACTATGGGGCCGATGCTGTTCACCGCGACGACCGCCGACTTATTCCGTAATGCCCCTGCAGACGATGAAGCACCGGTGGATATCGCGCCGGGACCAGGGGTCTCTCTGGCGATGGATGTTGCGGCGGACAAGCCGGTTCGCATGCTCGCGCTCACGGGTGCGCGGATCGTAACCATGGCAACCAAAGATGGTGGCATCATAACCGATGGCGCGATCCTGATTCGGGGCGACCGGATCGTGGCTGTCGGTCCGCGCGCCAGTGTTTCCATTCCGCCCGGTACCACGACAGTCGACGTTGCCGGGAAAACGATCATTCCCGGTCTCGTTGACGCGCACGCGCACGGTCCACAGGGGGAGGACGACCTCGTACCGCAGCAGAATTGGTCCTCGATCGTCAACCTCGCCATGGGCGCGACGACAATCCACGATCCTTCGGCGCGCGCTGCTGAGATATTCGTCGCATCGGAGATGCAGCGGGCAGGCAAGATCATCGCGCCGCGTATCTTTTCGACCGGTGAAATCATTTATGGCGCGAAGTCGCCAGATGTTTACGCAGAGATAAATACCTATCAGGACGCTCTTAACGACGTGCGCCGACTGAAGGCCGAAGGCGCGCACAGTGTGAAAAATTATAATCAGCCGCGCCGTGAACAGCGCCAAATGGTCGTCGCTGCTGCCCAGGCGGAAAACATGGAGGTCGTTCCCGAGGGTGGCTCACTCTATGCTATGGACATTTCGCTCATTCAAGACGGCAATTCGACGCTCGAGCATAACTTACCAGTCGAGCATTTTTACGACGATGTGATCAACCTGTGGTCACAAACGAAAACCAATTACACACCGACGTTGGTCGTCACTTACGGCGGCCTCGCGGGCGATCCATACTGGCGCCAGCATATGGACGTATGGCGTCATCCGATCCTCTCCAGGCATGCGCCGCCGGCGCAACTCGAGGCCAAGAATCAGCGTCGAATAATGGCGCCAGATGAGGATTACGTCGATGCGGCAAGCGCACGCGAAGCCAAAAAGCTCGCAGATCGCGGCGTACAGGTCTCAATTGGAGCTCACGGTCAGCAGGCCGGACTTGGGCCGCATTGGGAGCTTTGGAGCTTTGTACGTGGTGGCTGGAGCCCCATTGAGGCCTTGCGCGCGGGCACCATCATGCCGGCAATTTCGCTGGGCTATGCCAAGGACGTCGGTTCGCTCGAAGTGGGCAAACTCGCAGATTTGGTCGTGCTCGACGCCGATCCGACAGTAGACATTCGCAACAGTGACAAAATCTATCGGGTGATGCTGGGCGGGCGCATGTACGATCCTATGACAATGAACGAGGTCGTCACAGGCGACCGCAAGCGTGCGCCCTATTGGTGGGAAGGGGCGAACGGCAATGGTGGTTATGGCAGCACCATATCCATCGGAGATCGATCGACCGGGGGAGACTGAGATTTGGAAGCTTGATGTACCGTCGGTTCAAAGTGTCGTACGGTTCCAGTCCGGTATCTGAGCGCCGGTCTTCGAAACTTAAATCGATCGACAGACTTCGACCGAGACTAGACAGAAGTAGCAATCGCTTCGTGGTGAAGGCCAGACAACGTCTGCGTCCACTTCGGCAAGTGATCGTCTTAAGAAACGGCTTTTATCTTAGCAGGATAGATCGTATTTTTGAGATATTGGCGACAAACTAAAGACGTGCAGGCAAGATCGCCAGCAACGTTTTAAGCGGCGCGCACACGCTCGTAAAACCGAGTCGCGCGTCTCCGGCCCGCACCGCTTCGATCGCTGCATTAAGCGCAAGCAAATTCACTGCATCGGCAATCTTGCCGATGAGCGTCATGACGTCGTCAATCGATTGGGCCGCGTCCATCAGCTCGCGCGCCCACTTGCCACCGAGGATCACGCGCTCGACGGCAAGCTCTGCGGTTGAACTGGTTCCGATCAGACTGTGTTCTATGTCACTGAAAGCCCGAGCAAGCCCCTCGCCG
>JAYVVA010000024.1:0-2914 GCA_043787435.1 Sphingomonadales bacterium
ATGGGCGGAGCGAAAGCGGCGCTCGACGCGCTGATGCCCGACGGGTATGAAGCACGGATACATCTGACGCTCACCGACGACCATCCATGGGCGCAGGCGTTTGTCATTATCGAAGCAATCAAGCCTGACGGCCTGCCGAAAGTAACAGCGTGACCACAGAGACCACGACCGCAATCGAAAATCCCGCAGCAGCCCTGGTTACAAAACCCCATACCGATTGGGTCGCTGAAGTGAAGAGTATTTTCTGGCTGGTTCTCGCCGTTCTTGGCTTTCATAGCCTGATCGCCAAGCCGTTCTACATCCCGAGTGAATCGATGATGCCGGGGCTGCTCGTCGGTGACCAGCTGGTAGTCGGGAAATTTGCCTATGGCTGGTCCTATGTCTCGCCCAGCTTTCATGTTCTGCCCTTCATGAAAGGACGGGTGTTTGGCAGGCTGCCGGAGCGCGGCGACGTTGTCATTGCCTCTCCGCCCTCTCGCCTCGACGAAGATTATATCAAACGCGTGATCGGGCTGCCCGGCGACCGTCTGGAAGTGCGCGGTGGCACCGTCATCCTCAACGGTGTGCCAGTGAAGCGCGCGCCGGTCGTGCTTCGACCTATTACCGTGGATGCGGATGAGCCTTGCACCGACCCGAAATACTCCGACTATCGCTCGGTTGCCGCAGACGGCAAAGTGACGTGCGCGCTGCCAGTGGTTCGTGAGACGCTGCCGAATGGGCGCAGCTACGACACGATCGTGCTCGGCTACGACCCTTCAGTCGACGATTACCCCGCAACGACGATCCCGCCCGGGCATGTGTTCCTGATGGGTGACAACCGCGATAACTCTGCCGACAGTCGCGTGGCGGAATCGCTTGGTGGCCTCGGCGGGCCGTTACCTTGGGAAAATCTAGGAGGACGCGCCGAGTTCATCAGCTTCTCACTCGACGGTACGCAACATTGGTATAACCCGCTCACTTGGTTCGGAGCGCTGCGCGGCGGCCGCGCCGGCACGAGTCTTCACCCGAGTAAAACGGGCTAATGCCTTCTAAAAAGGTGCCCGTCCCGGTCCAGCGCGACCATGTCGAAGTTGCAGGACCCAACGAGCTGCGCGATCCTTTCGTCCGGCAAGAATTGAAGCGGGCGTCGATCTGGATCGGCCTTGCCTGTGCGGTCGGACTTGCGGCGCTGCTCGCGCAGCCTTTGTTGTTGATCTTTGGCGGTATCGTGTTCGCCGCCATGCTCGACGGGGGAGCGCGCCTGTTAGGGCGAGCCTTACCCATCGGGCGCGGCTGGCGGCTGATGATTGTCGTCCTCGGCGTCATCGGCTTCCTCGTGTGGACCGTGTATTTTGCCGGCTCGCAGATCGCCACCCAGGCGCAAACGCTGCAGACGCTGGTGACAACACAGTTTGATCGAGCGCTCCTCTACGCGAACGCCAATCATCTGCTCGAAGGTGCCGGCAGTGCGGCGGAGATCGGCAAGCAGGTGCTGGGATCCATCGGGCGTGTGACGTCTGCGGTTGGGACGGCAGTCGGGGCAGTCACAAGCGCAGTCATGATTGCCGTCATCGGCGTGTTTCTGGCGATCGAGCCGCGTCTCTACGAACGCGGAGTGGCCTGGATGCTGCCGATCCGGACGCGCGACGGGTTCTACGCGACGATGAAGGATATGGGCTTTACCCTCCGGCGTTTGATGGCCGGACGCCTGATCGGCATGGCGTTCGAAGGGTTTTTCACGTGGCTGCTGCTGCTGATCGGCGGCATTCCGCTTGCTGCATTGCTCGGTCTGCTGACGGGCCTGCTCGCATTCCTGCCCAACATCGGCTCGATTGTTTCGGGACTGCTGATCGTAACTGTCGGCTTTTCACGTGGAGTGAATGCCGGGTTCTACGCGCTGGGTGTCTATATCACGATCCAGATCATCGACGGCTATCTGGTTGTCCCAACCGTGGCCAAACGTTCAGTCGACCTTGCGCCAGCGCTAATTCTCGGTGCGCAGGTGATGTTTGGGGCGCTTTTCGGTTTACTCGGCCTGATGTTTGCCGATCCGATGGTCGCGATGCTGAAAGTTGCGCTGGAGCACGGGTCGGGGAGACCCAACAAGCAAAGCTCCGATTTGGCAGCTACCAATTCTCAACGCGCTTAGTGCGGAGCGCCGACCCCGGGCAACTGGCCCTGAGCCTGCATCGCCTGCATCTGCGCCTGCAAGTCGGCCTGATTGCGGAAGTCGATCATGTCGACGTCGAAAATCAGCAGCGAATTGGCGGGAATCAATTCGCCTTGCGACTGGGCGCCATAGCCGAGCGCCGGCGGGATCCAGATCCGATAAGTCGAGCCCCGAGGCATCAGTTTGAGAGCTTCGGAAAAGCCAGCGACGACACCGGTGACGGGAAACGGAGCACGTTGCCCCTGATCGAAGACCTTGCCGGTGCGAAGCGATCCCTTGTAGTTGACCAGGGCAACATCGGCGTTGGTCGGGGTCGCCCCATTGCCCTTTTTGACGATTTGATACTGCAGGCCGCTCGCGGTCGAGGCGACACCAGCGGCATTTTTATGCCAAGCCAAAAACTGCTCGGCACTTCCGGCCTCGGCGACTGTCTTTGCAGTGCCGGCCCACGCCACCGCGATACCAGCCAGCGCAGCTACAGCGATGGCACCGACCAGCCAAACCAGCCAACTGCGCTTAACCGGCGCGATCGGAACCGCTGTAACATCCGACATAACTTAACGGATGCCGTCGCGCTCAGCGCGCTTGCGGTCCATCTTGCGGGCGCGACGAACAGCTGCTGCACGTTCGCGGGCACGCTTCTCTGAAGGCTTCTCATAGTGGCGACGAAGCTTCATTTCGCGATAGACGCCTTCGCGCTGAAGCTTCTTTTTCAGCGCTCGAAGCGCTTGGTCGACATTGTTGTCGCGCACCATGATCTGCATA
>JAYVVA010000025.1:0-5400 GCA_043787435.1 Sphingomonadales bacterium
AACAAGCAGACGTACATTCAGTTCAACGTGCAAAACCTGTTCAAGGAGTTCTACACGGGCGGTTTCAGCGGCGGTTCGACCACGGTGCAGACGATACCATTCGCGCAGGTCGCTCTACCCCGCACGTTCATCTTCACGCTGAACGTCGCTTACTAATCGGTTTCTTGCCGACCCAAAAAGCCGCCGTCCCTCTCCCTAGGGGCGGCGACTTTTTCAAAAAGGGTCAATCTGTCGCGAGCCGGGCGAGCATGCCTGTCAGCGGCTTGGCCATGACGCGGCGTATTATCGGCTCGAAGAATTCGAGCGGCTCCGAGGCATAATCGGGATCGAACGCAGCCTGATCATACTTCGCGCAGAACTCCTCGCATGCGGCGAAGTGCTTATGGTTGCGGAAGGCTTCGCGCGCGTCGCGGTCCATTCCAATGTAGTGGAAATAATAGTATCCTTGGAACGCTCCATGGTTCGCGCAGATCCAGTGCTCTTCCGCCGTTACGAAAGGCTTGATGATCGCGGCGCCAACGTCGGGATGGTTATAGCTGCCGAGCGTGTCGCCGATGTCGTGGAGTAGCGCCATCGCGACGTAGGTTTCCCCGCGGCCGTCGCGGTGGGCACGCGTGGCGGTTTGCAAGCTGTGCGTAAGCCGGTCGACGGGAAAGCCGCCATAGTCACCGTCGAGCAGCCGGAGATGATCGAGGACCCTGTCCGCCACTGACAAGGCAAAGCCACGAAAGTGGCCGGCAATGATCGACCAATCTTCCTGCGTTCCTTCCGTCATTGCGCGGAACTGCGCGCGTGGTGCGTTGTGAGTTTCGACATCGGCCATCTTTGCTCTCCTTTTGCGGCATCCTACCAAGTGCGTTCGAAATCGACTAGAGAGCGTGTGAATGGCCAAAGCCTCCGCCTCTCCCGCCGCATTTTTCAATGACAAAAATCGTGCGTTCTGGCTTCTACAGGGCGCCGGATGGACCGGGTATCTGTTGCTGCGTGTCGCCAGCGGCATTGCCAATGGGCTCGGCTTGCCGTTCCTCATCCAGATCCTGGTATCAGCGGCTACCGGCTATTCGATTACCTTGGTGATGGCCGCGGTTTACCGATGGCTCATCCGCAAACCCCCTTTGTTTATCTGGACCGGCAGCGTCGCCACTGTCACGCTGTCCGTTGGCGCCTATTCGGTAATCGACGCCTGGGTGTTCACGATGGTGAACGAAGGACGCAATGTTATCGAGGTCGACCTGTTTTTGGGTTCCGCGACGATCAGCACGCTGCTGCTTGGCGCTTGGTCGGCCCTCTATTACGGCATCAACTTCTTCCTCATTGCCGAGCGACAGGCGATGCAATTGCTCAAGCTGGAAGCAACGGCAACGTCGGCGCAGCTCGCGATGCTGCGGTATCAGCTCAATCCGCACTTCTTGTTCAACACGCTCAATTCAATTTCGACGCTTGTGCTGCTGAAACAGACCGACCGGGCCAATGCAATGCTCGGCCGTCTGTCGTCGTTCCTGCGATATACGCTGGTCAACGAGCCCGAATCGCAGGTAACAATCGAGCAAGAAGTCGAGACGCTCAAGCTCTACCTCGATATCGAAAAGATGCGTTTTGAAGAGCGGCTACAGGCCCGGTTCGAGATTGATCCGCGCGTCGCCAAGGCGCGATTGCCCTCCCTGCTGCTCCAGCCGCTTGTCGAAAACGCTATCAAATATGCCGTCACGCCACAGGAAGAAGGGGCCGAGATCGCGATTGCTGCGCGGCTCAACGGCGAACGGGTGCAGATCACCGTGTCCGATACCGGACCGGGGTTGAACGACGCGACAGTCCGCCCCAGTTACTCGACAGGCGTCGGTCTGGCCAACATCCGCGACCGGCTGGCGCAGGCCTATGGGCCCGATCACAGGTTCGACAGCGGCGACTCGCCCGGCGGTGGGTTCGTCGTTACCGTCGAAATCCCGATGGTCGTCGAGGCACAGAAACTAGAGGCTGCATGACCATCCGAACCATTCTCGTCGACGACGAAACTCTCGCCATCCAAGGGATGGAACTTCGCCTTCAGTCACACGACGATGTGTATATCGTCGACACCTGTTCAAACGGACGTGAGGCAATCCGATCGATCAAAAAGCATAAACCGGATCTCGTTTTTCTCGACATTCAGATGCCCGGTTTCGACGGGTTTTCCGTGGTGCAGGGCCTGATGGAAGTCGAACCACCACTGTTCGTGTTCGTGACTGCCTATGCCGATCATGCAATCCGGGCGTTCGAAGCGCAGGCGATCGATTATCTGGTCAAGCCCGTCGAAGAGACGCGGCTCGCCGATACGCTTGACCGCGTGCGGCAGCGCCTTAGCGAAAAGAGAGGCGCTGAAGAAGCCGGCCGATTGATGGAAGCCCTCACCGAGCACGCGCCCGAGGCCGCCGAGGAAATGTCAGACGGCAACGACGCACCAGCAGCCAATCGTTTCGAAAAATTGATCAATATAAAAGACCGCGGCCAGATTTTCCGCGTCGATGTCGACAACATTGAACGGATCGACGCGGCGGGCGATTACATGTGTATCTACACGGCGGAAAACACGCTGATCCTGCGCGAAACGATGAAGGATCTCGAACGGCGCCTCGACCCGCGCCGCTTTCAGCGGGTCCACCGTTCGACGATCGTCAACCTCGACCTAGTCAAACAGGTCAAGCCGCACACGAATGGCGAATGCTTCCTAGTTCTGGAATCGGGCGCCTCTGTCAAAGTGTCACGCAGCTACCGTGACGTCGTCGCCCGATTTGTGCACTAGGCGCCGGCTTGTTACTTCGCGGAAAGTCTCGCGGTAACGCGGATGTTCGGTGCCGCAGATGCGGTCCCACCAGGTGAAATACAGCCCGTAGTTGGATCCGAACCCGCCAGAGTGGTGAAGATCGTGGTGCGTCGTCGTCGAAACATGGCTCCAGAACCAGTGATCCGCAAAACCTCGTGGGTGCAGCTCGATGCCGAGGTGTCCCCACGCATTACGCAGGATCGAGATTCCGAGCGCCGTGAAAAACGCCGCGTTCGGGGTCGGGATGATCAACTGCCAGAGCGCAAAATAGAGCGCCTGCACGAAGGATTCGCGTGCATCGAAGGCATAGGCGGCAAAGGGTGTCGGCGTTATCGAGCGGTGATGCGTGCGGTGCCACTTGTAAAACATTCGTGTGTGCAAAAGGCGGTGAGACCAATAAAACCATGTATCGTGCCCGAGCAGCAGGGCCGCGGCGTAAACGACAACCATCCCAACCGAGGCGCCATGAATCCGCTGCGCGCCCATGCCGTGACTAATCGCCCAAAGCACGGGTGTGAACATCAAGGCGTACACAAACACGCTACGCAGCGAGGCGGCCAGTTCGCGGCGGTAGTCGAGCGCGGTCGCGCGCCGCGCTTGGATTTTGAACACATGCCAAGGTGTACGCATCACGATAAGGCCGATCGTGGCGAACAAGACGCTCCCGACAACATATCGTCCGCCGTCGAACAGGAAGACGTCGGGAAACACATGGAGGGCAGTATCTGTCAGGGAGAGCGGCTGCATCACCTGTCGTCCTTCTCTTCGGTCGTTGTGCAGATTTTGGACCAGAACTTGAGCGAATGCCGCGCGTTTTCTGCAATAGACTGGTCGAATTGTGGAATTCGACCAGTCTAGCTCAACTTCATCGCTCGATATTCGGTCGGCGTGCAACCGCGCTGGTCACGGAACGCACGGTTGAATGGCGCCAGGCTCCCGAATCCGGCATCCATCGCGATGATCAGTATCGACACGCCGCGCTGAGCCGGGTCGGCCAGCGCTTCCTCGGCTTCAGCCAACCGAAAGCCGTTGAGATAGGCATTGAAGTTCCGCGCGCCCAATCCCCGATTGATTGCACGGCGCAAGCGGTACTCGGGAACGTCCAGCCGTGCTGCCACGGCAGTGATGGTCAGGCCGTCTCGTCGATAGAGCCGATTATGCGTCATGTCGGCTGCGAGCCGGGCTAGTAAGGGTCCATCGCCGGTCTCTTGGCGCGTGATTGCGGGCAGCATCGGCGTCACTGGCGCTGCGAGCAACGCCGGGTCGCGCCAGCCGAGCGTGGAGAGTGCAACAACCACAGCGAGCAAGAACATTCCTGCTGCATTCGCCACGCGCCAACCCGGTGGCGGGGGCCAGCCTGCAACGCTGATTTCGGCAACGACAATCCAAAGGATTGTGAGGGCAATAGCAACGCTAAGCGCCAACCGCACCCGACGCCGGGATTCGACGAGATCCGCCGACCAGCCGCGCACTGCAGCGCGACCGGCAAGCAGTATCGCGATGATGCTTGCGGCGCGCCAACCCAACATCAATCCGACGATGCGAACGTGCGCACCCCAAAAGAGATAGTTCGAAGTGATCCCAGCCGCGACTGTGAGGACAACGAACAACCCGTGCCAGGATTTCAATTCGAACTCGTCATCGAACCAGCTGGCCGCGAATAACCAGAATAGCGGCGGCGCGGACAGACTCATCAGGTGAAGCGGCAGCCGCCACCAGCCCCAGGTGCCGAGCGTGTCGCTCGCAATGAGAGCGACGTAACAGGCGCCGGCCAGGGTCAATACTGTGCCCAGTTTGGTCGTAAGCGACCGGCGCCAGTCACGCGCGAAAGTCAGCGACACCAAGACGAACAGCGAAATCGCTGCACCTCGCAGTGCCGCGTCCCAGTAAATCAGCGCCATTGGGGTAGGTTAAGCGAGGCCGGGCTCAAAGAGCAATGCTGTCCCGTTCATGCAATACCGCTTGCCCGTTGGCGCGGGGCCGTCGTCAAACACGTGACCAAGGTGACCGCCACAACGGCGACAAACGACTTCTACGCGTTCAAACCCCAAAGTTCGGTCCACGTTCAGAAGCGTTGCATTTGGCAGATGGTCGTAAAAGCTTGGCCATCCCGTACCACTGTCGAACTTGGTCTTCGACGAAAAATTGGGCAGCTTGCACCCGGCGCATGAGAAAACTCCGGCCCGGTGCTCGTTCAGGAACGGGCTCTGTCCAGGCTGGTCGGTCGCTGCCTCCCGCAGTGTCCGGTATTGCGCCGGGGTCAGCCGCTTTTTCCATTCGGCGTCGGTCAATGTAATCTCATACTTGCGCACCGGCGACTTTGCACAGGCACCGGTTGCGAGCACGCCGCCAAGGACGAGTACACTCGAAGCGGTCACGAAACTGCGTCGGTTGAGGGTCATGCTGTCGTCTCCGGGTTGCTACGCAATATACGGACCATCCGCCGCTTTGGTTTCATTTTTTCAGTAGCGTTCCAACCTCACCGAGAGCGACCGATAGCCGTTGACAAAGCATGCGGGCACACGTGTGGGCGCCCCGAGTGGCACGGCACGCAGCCGGCGCTTGGCCATTTCCTCGAGCAATACAATCAGCTGCAACTC
>JAYVVA010000026.1:0-5311 GCA_043787435.1 Sphingomonadales bacterium
TGCGACAGCGACTCACCGTTCAGCAGCGCCTTGAGGATTTGCATCACTTCGAGCGTGCGCGCGTAACGGGGAGCGCTCGCGAGCGTCGCGCCGGGCAAGTCCGATGAGATGATGTTGACGGTCATCCGTCCGCCGGTGATCCGGTCGAGCGTGGCGATTTGGCGTGCAAGCTGGGGCGGCCAGCTCTCGCCAGTCCGGACGGCCATCAGGAGGCGGATGCGAGACGTCAATGCCGCAATGGCCGCTGCAAAGGCGGTTGTGTCGAGACCCAGTTGATAGCCGCTTGGTAACAGTATGTTGTCGAACCCGCCTTTTTCGGCGGTCAGGACGATATTGCGGCAGTGCTCCCAGCTGGAGGCAAGTGCGGGGTCGGGATGCCCCAAAAACTCATAGTCGTCGTCGCAAAGCGCCGAAAACCAACTGACTTCGCAAGTTTGTGACGTCATGGCAGAGTTTCTCCGCGAGAAGCGACGAGGACTGCGTACCAGCTCTCGCGGGTCCACCGGACCTTGTAAGCATCTGCGGCGTCGCGGATGCGATCGACCTGCTGCGACCCCACAATGGGTATGGGGTGTGCAGGATGTGCCATGATCCAGCTGTAAGCGGCAGCTGTCCGTGATACACCCTGTGCCTCGGCGACAATATCGAGCGCGGCTGCGACGTCCGTTTCGCGGACAGTAACGGGGCTTGCGATCCGGCCGCCGCCCAGGGGCGACCAAGCAAGTGGCGCCAAATTGTGCTCGAGCGCGAGATCGAGCGTCCCATCAACGATCGTGTCCAAGCAAAGCGGAGAGAGTTCAGGCTGAATGGTCGAAAGCGGCAAGTCGCGCGGCATGAAGGCGAGCATTGCCGTCGTTTGCGCAGGCGTCGTGTTGGAAACGCCAAAGGCGCCGATTTTCCCGAGCGCATAGGCTTTTTCGGCGAAACGAGCGATTTCGTGGGGATGGGTGAGCACATCTGGACGATGGATCTGGTAGAGATCTACACGTGCAATACCCATTCGCTTGAGCGACCCATCGAGGGCGGTCTCGAGATAGGCGGGCGAGCTGTCATAAGGGATCGGGGGCATAATCCCGCCCTTGGTCGCCAAGACCATCCGGTCGCGAAGTTGCGGGTTCTCGGCGAGTACACGTCCCAGCAACGCTTCGGCGTCGCCGAAACCGCCGGTTCCGTCGACACCGTAAATATCGGCCGTGTCAAGGAGCGTCATCGCCGAGTCGAGCGCCGCTTCGACCAATGCACGCGCGTCAGGTACTGTGTGCCCGGCAAATCGCCACATCCCCCATGCCATTGACGAAGTGACGATACCGCTCTTGCCCAGCAGGCGGGTTGAGGGAACGGGAGGCAAATGAATCATAAGCGTTACGGCTCCAGCGTATGACAGCGCTATCTTATACGCGCGAGAGAGGGGGTGGGGTCAACCCACGCGTGCCGTGGTCGCGCGCATAACCAGTTCATGCTGTAGCCTTCTGTGCTCGACGCCATCACTGCGCTCGAAGAGCAGATTAGCCGCCGCAAAAGCCAAATCCCGCGTGGGCTGCCGGATCGTTGTAAGCGGGGGCCAGACAAGCTGGGCAAGCGCAGTGTCGTCGAAGCCCGCTACCGATAAATCGTCTGGAATGCGCAGGCTCATCCGGTGAGCGACCGCCAGGACGCCTGCCGCCATGTCGTCGTTCGATGCAAAAATGGCAGTCGGGCGGCGCGGCAGGCAGAGCAGCGATTCCGCCGCAGCTGCGCCGCTCGCGAAATCGAATTCGCCCGCCAGAACGCGTTCAGGATCAAACCGGATCCCCGCGCGGTCGAGCGCGCGGCGGTATCCGAACAGCCGCTGTTCGCTGGCCATATGGTTTGGGTGGCCGGCAATGAATCCGATAACGCGATGACCAAGGTTAATCAGGTGTGTGGTCATATCATCTGCGGCTTGGACATCGTCCATGTATACCGACGACGTCAGTGCGTGATTGGTACCCGGCGAAATACGGACGAAGGGGATGCCGCGCCGCTCCAGTTCGGCCAATACAGGCGCGCAGTCCGTTACAGGCGATGACAATATAATGCCGTCGACATGCGTTTCGTCGATCAACCCGCCCACTTCGGCAGCAATCGTCGGTGAGGCAACGTCAGCCGGTTGGGCAAGCATCCGCACGCCTGCTTGACGACACCGTGCCCAAACGCCCTCTTGAATCGCGTGGATGTAATAGGGTGAATGATTATCGTAGATGAGCGCAATCTGGTGTGACCGGTTGCCGGCGAGCGACCGCGCTGCAAGACTGGGGCTGAACGACAACGCCGCCATCGCGGTTTCGACCTTGAGCCGCGTTTCGGCGCGAACATAGCGTTCCTTGTTGAGGACGCGGCTGACAGTCTTGATCGAGACGCCTGCCGCTCTCGCCACGTCGTTAATGGTGTTGCGCGCTGCCATTCACACCCTTTGGAACGTTTGTTTTAAGCCCGCAACACCAGGCGAGGCAAAACCGCACACCCCCTTGCGGACCCGCTAGTGTCCGTGCGAAAGCTAATGTCAGACATCGCTGTCATAAACAGTGTGCAGGGAGAGAGCATTGGCGCTGCGTTACGGCCTTGTCGGCACGGGCATGATGGGCATTGAGCACATCAACAACGTTGCCATTACCCCTGGCGCAGAGATCGTGGCGCTCGCTGACCCGCTCGACGCTTCGCTGTTGCGGGCAAAGGCCGCTCTGGGCCCGAACGCAGACCCGCAACTCTTTGCGTCTTCGGCGGAACTGGCGAAAGTAGGTCTTGATGCCGTGATCGTCGCGAGCCCGAACCACACGCACCGCGCGGTTCTGGAACCGTTATTCGATGCCGGCCTCAACATTCTGTGCGAAAAACCGATCGCAACTACGGTCGAAGATGCGCGCTGGGTCGCTGAGCGTGCAGCCAAATCGCCGGGAATCTTCTGGACCGCGATGGAGTACCGCTTCATGCCGCCAGCCGCCGAATTTGTGCGACAGGTCCACGACGGGCGCACCGGCAAACTACAGATGCTGAGCATTCGCGAGCACCGCTTTCCATTTTTAGCAAAGGTCGGCGACTGGAATCGGTTCAGTGCCAACACCGGCGGAACAATGGTCGAGAAATGCTGTCACTTCTTTGATCTCATGCGCTTGATCGTCGGGTCAGAAGCAGAGCGCGTTTATTGCTCGGGCGCGATGGACGTGAACCATCTCGACGAGCGCTATTGCGGGCGGACGCCTGACATCATCGACAACAGTTATACCACCGTGGACTTTGCAAACGGCGTCCGTGCTATGCTTGACCTCGCAATGTTCGCTGACGGCGCTGAGAACCAGGAAGAAATCACCGCAGTTGGCAACAGGGCGCGGCTCGATTGCTTCATTCCGACCGGCGATCTGGTGTACAGCCCGCGCACGGGGTTTGGTCAGCCAAAGGCGGTCGAACGTACGCATGTCGAGGTTGAGGCTCACGCGCTTGCCGCTGGGCAGCACCATGGCGCCACCTTCTACCAGCACCAGAAATTCTATAGTGCTTTGGTGGGCAATGGGCTGGTAGAAGTCACAGCGAACGATGGGATGATGGCGGTCGCAATCGGCGTAGCCGCGGAAATCAGCGCGCGTGAACACCGTGCCGTGACGATGAGTGAACTTGGTTTTTGAAAACAATTGACGGACGCGCACCAAGCAGCGCGCCGGCGAAAGGGAGGAACGATAATGAACAAGCAACTAATGCTGGCGAGCACTGCTGCATTCGCGATCGTGACGGCCGCCCCGGCGTTCGCACAGACGGGCACCACGGCACCCACGGCCGAGGACAGTGCGCCGGCTGAAATTGTCGTGACCGCCCAGAAAAGGTCAGAACGGCTTCAGGACGTGCCGGTTGCGGTGTCCGTCGTGAGCGGGACTGCGCTCGAAGCGCAAGGAAAGGTCAGCCTCGAAGGGGCAGTAAATCTCGTGCCCTCTTTGAACTTTCTGAAGTCGGGCACCACGCTCAACCAGTCGCTGTTTCTGCGCGGCGTCGGAACGGCGACCTTCTCGATTGCCGGAGAGCCTTCGGTGTCGACGGTGGTCGACGGCGTGGTCTACAGCCGGTCGGGTGAGGCGTTCAGCGAGCTGATCGATGTCGACAGGCTTGAAGTGTTGCGCGGACCGCAGGGCACGTTGTTTGGGAAGAACGCATCGGCGGGTGTGATCAACATTATTTCAAGACGTCCGACCGCAGATTTCGGCGGTTATGTCGAAGCGGGTTATTTTACGCAAAAAGAATATCGGCTGCGCGGCGCCGTAAATATACCCCTCAGCGACACCATCCGCACCCGTTTGAACGGCTTTTATTCGAACTATGGGGGCAACATTACCAATGTTGGCGTGGCCGGCAGTCCCGAAGTCAATGGTTGGGAACACTACGGCGGTCGATTTGCGATCGACATCGATCTTTCGCCTGCGGTGAAGCTGTCGCTGAACGCCGATTACCATAAGAACAACGACGATTGCTGTGCCGAAGTTATCGGCACGCCCCCCATCGTCGGCGCTACTGGAGCGACGACGACGAACGTTTCGCAGGCTGTGTTGCCAACACCACTGGGCGACCAGACCCGAATGATCGCGCAAAACCAGATCACACGCACGTTGGAAACCGGCTACGGATTTTCGGCACAGCTCGATGCCGAAGTCGGTACCCAGACGGTAACGTCGATCACTGCCTATCGCCGGTGGGACAATACAGAAATTCGCGACGGCGATTTCTTGCCTGCGGCGTATATCGGGTTCCCTCAACTCCACGACACCGGACCCCAAACGGGCAAGACGTTCAGCCAGGAAATCCGTCTCACGTCGCCGGGCAAGCAGTTCTTCGACTATGTCATTGGTGCCTATTATTCCCGGGCATTTTCGGAAAGGGTGTTCACGCGCAATGATGTCGTTTGTACCGCCGCTGCCTTGCCCGTACCGACGACGCTAACGCCGTGTACCTCTCCACTAGCAGCACCCTCGACATTCCCTTCGGCAACTGCAGATTTCGGATCGACGTTCAAAAACCTTGCGTTTTTTGGCCAGGGTACATTAAATATCGGGAGGAGTTTTCGCCTCATTGGCGGTCTGCGTTACACGTCAGACCAACTCGATGTATTCCACAGCCGCAACACCACGCTGTCGGGACCCGGCATCAACTCCAGCTTCCCGGCCACGCCGACGCGGACCGGTCAGCCCTTGGCGCCGTTTACAGGCAAAGCTACCAACACGAACTTGTCGGGCAAGGCCGGTGCACAATTCGACCTCAGCCATAACTCGATGTTTTATGGCACCTATGCTCGCGGATATAAGGGGCCGGCTTT
>JAYVVA010000027.1:0-2163 GCA_043787435.1 Sphingomonadales bacterium
TTTAATCCTTCGGGACGAGCGTTCGCGTCCGACGGCATCACAATGGCCCCTGCCGCAGCCGCCAGCCCGAAGCCGCCGATCAACGCGCGCCGCTCTCCAAACAAATTTCGCACCTTAACCCCTTTTTCAGTGAGATCCGGTCTGTTCGGTTGGCCGGATATTTGCAATGCCGAAACACTGCTCGTTGGGCGACGATCCAGCCGGGAAGCGCCGGCGCCCCGCAACGACCAGCTACATCGATCTGCGCGCAATGCGCCACAAAAGGAGCGCCGGCGCGTGTCGTCTGTAGGGCGCGCAACTCTGACTGAAGCGCGCAAGGAGTCGGCGTGCCTTTATCCTGCTACTGATCAGGATGTACAACGTCCCCCAAAACGCGGTTGCTAGTTCAAAATCTGAGCGTGCTCCGCTCCAGAGAATGAGCAGGATGCCTGTGCAGAGCGAATGGCGGACGAACCTGTGACGGCCAGTTACGCTGAGCCCCTCGTTCACGCTTTCATCATTGCCAGCGACCTGCGCAAAACCAGCGAAACTGGCGAGCCGATACTCAGAGCAGGCCACCAGCGCCACGCTTGCGCCAACGATGCCTATCGCATTCACCAGCCACGCCAGCGGCCACAGCAGCGGCCAATTTGGCGCCTCCCGAGCAAGCACCAGTCGTCCTACCGCGTAAACCGCGACGATGTGTCTGGCTGAAATCAGATCGTAGGCGATCTGGTGCCATCGCCCGAAAACCCTTCCAACCCTCCCGCGTACGGTGGACCCCGCCAGCAGGCTATGGATGGCGCCGAAGCTGATCCAGAGCAACGCGTATGCAAACTGAGCCCAATGCGTCATCCGAGATCACGCCACGTCGCGTGGGTCGCAAAGTTTTGCGTGCGCATGATGCGGACTCGAGGAGTCTTCGAACATTGTCACTTGATGGTCTTCCCATAATAATCACCTTTTGCGTGATAGCGCTCACGAGCGTCTTCGATCGATCCCGTCTGACGCGGGTCACGCGGTCGTACTCTGCTATCGACAAAAGCGGCGACGTCCCAAGCGTCCTGATCGCTTAACGAATAGCCCTGATCAAGTGGCATGTTCGCTTTGACGAACCCCGCGAGCGTCGTGACCGACGTCATGCCCGCCCCCCAATTAAATGACGCCGGCCCCGCAAGAGATGGGAAGGCATAAGAACCGTCAGGCGATTTCTTGCCCTCGCCGTGGGGTCCGTGACAGGCTGCGCATTTCGCGGCGAACACGCTACCTCCTCGCGCCGGATCGTAGCCAAGCCTGGTTGAGGCGAGCTTGAGGTAGCCGCGTCCCTTCATCTGCGATCCGCTCCGAGCACCGGTCGCTAGCCAGGCGAAATACATCTCGAGATCGCGGTAGATCTGGTCGCCGGCTGGCGGCGGTCTTTTCGACTGGGAAGCGGGCGCGTTCATCGAGTAAAGAAAGCAGTCGCTGATGCGATCCTCCATTGTGTTCACGCGCTTGTTCTTCTCGCGATAAGCAGGGTAATTCACCCAAGCCGCCCACATCGGCGCCGCGTTCGCGGTGCGACCGGCGTCAAGATGACAGTTGCTGCACGCCAGACCGTTGCCGACAAAAGCGGCGGCCGTTGCCCGCGTGTGCGTGAAGATCGCCTCACCGCGTCGGATAGAGTCCCCAGTATGACCTTTGGGAATTGTCGACACCGCCGGCGGCGCGAACGCGACTTCCGTCGGTGCCCCTGAATGTGCGGCTGCTGTGACGCCTTCGGTCGCGCCCTGGCCAAGACGAAATGCGGTCTTGGCAATGATGGTAACGGCAAGAACGATCGCGGCCAGAAACAGGGCGAGGTGACTCCATCCCAATTTAAATCGAACCGTCCAACCGTGCGATCGGATCATTGTCTCGTGTCTCTTTGTCGTGTGCTCACTGCGTTCGTCCCCCACTCCGGCAGTAGTGCCGAGCCCTCGAGTTGGAGGGTAGCCAGCGTCGTCACATCGCCGACATGTCGATCTCGATGCCCGGCGCAACGTCCGTCGCCACGAGACCGTTCGCGTGAAGAGCCTCGCTGCAAACGGCGACAACAACGCTAGCTGCCCGCAGCTTGGCAATCAAATCCAGGCTCGGAACATGCTGGACCTTTGTCTTCGTGGCATAGACGCCATTGATCGCGACAACGGTGGTTGCAGCCCC
>JAYVVA010000028.1:0-2945 GCA_043787435.1 Sphingomonadales bacterium
GTTTTCAGATCCAGCTGCGGAAATCAAACGAGTGGCCTGCCGACGCAGCACGAAGTTTTTCCTCGTCGCTCCCGCGTTCATGCAGCGCTCTACGGAGCAGCAATAGTGGCTCTTCCCTCGCCTCGTCCGGATCATGCTGGTCGACCGTGAACCACCGTGGCGCGCAAGCACCGATTGGCAGAAGGACGACGTCGGGCGGGCCGTCAAGATCGCGCATCGCCCTGAAAAGCCGCCGGTCACCGTAACCGGTGCCGCCGGCAAAATAGATAAGTCTGGCCGGCGTTCGCAGTATGAAGCTCCCCAGAGCGCCATACGTCGGTCGCCAGTCCTGCGTGCAGACCAGTGGTGCGCCAGCACGATATAGACATGGGTCCCGGTCTGAATGCCGATGCGGCTGCCCCAATCGCCGACAACGACGTGAGCATCGGGTATCGCGCCCCGCACGATCGTATCGTTGCCGGGCGGCGTCACGATCAGAGGTCGACGACCAGCGTGAATCCGCCGCAACGTCGCAACATCCAGGTGATCATAATGGTTGTGCGACAAGAGCACCACGTCGACAGGCCGTAGGTCGGCAAACGCGATGCCGGGCAGAGCCATGCGCCGGCGCCCGACAAAGCTTACCGGACTTAGGCGTTGGGCCAATCGGGATCGGTTAGCTCGTCGAGACCCGCTGCCTCGACGAGCGACGTCGCGTGACCGACCATTGTGACACGTAATCCCTCGACACGGGCATCGGGCTGAACCTGTCGGCTGGGAATGTCGTTCGGCCAGCCGACCTGTTTCTCGCCAAGCTTCCACTTTAACATCTGACGGAGCGACCGATCAGTATCAGGATGGTCGGGATTGAAGAAGCGGACGCCATCGTGATCGCATCGATAATCAAGCTGACCCGGCTTGTTCCGTGGAGCAAAAAAGATATCACCGGTCTGAAGCGAAGGCGCGAGCTGATTATAGTCCATGCGGGTTGCTCCAGAGATCAGGTCATCTTAATCTGTCCGCACGTTTGTTCCGGCCACAATATGAGGCCAGCTCTTTACGCTGCGCAGGACTGTGCATGTCCGAGATAGGGGCTGGGGCGCTGGAGATTTGTCACGCCTCCAGATGAATCCGCCGCCGTCGATCCGCGCTCCACTTCACCCGCCAACCGACCGGCAGCGCCCATCCGCGCGTCGTTGTGATACGCGGCTCATCGCGGTCCGGGAGATCGGCGTCCAGATTCGCGTCTGTAGACCGATGACTTTGGCACGCACGCCAGGAATTACGGCCACAGAATTTTGAGCCAGCTCACTCCAATTGTCGTGCCAATAATTATCCGGAACTTTGGTATTGGTGGACGGTTGTCGGTGCACTGCCGACGCAACCAGCATGCCCGGCAAGTAGCTCGACAATATGCGTTACGGTCAATATTTTCCCAGCGTATCCAGCGATTTATCTTGTTGACGACGGGGCTTGTCCTGTCCAAGGGGCGGCGCATTCTGGCCGTCGAGTTTTGACGGCACTCTCAGGAGCGTACCCCATGATGACTTTGACGGCCCGCCGCGCGTTGCTCAGCAGCGTTTCAACATTTGCAGCTATCGCCCTGCTGCCAGCAGCAGCTCAGGCACAGGCCACGACCTGTTCGCAAACGGGCACCACGATCACCTGCCTCGACGGCACGGCAACGGTACTGACGGCCACGACAACGCCTTCTACAGCCACTGTTCCCGGCGCCGGGCTGACGACCGTCAACACGACGGGAGCCTCGACAACCACCTATGCTGCGGCTGGCCCCATCGCGACGACCGCTGCACCGGCAATCACGCTGAGCTCAACTGCAGGTCCGCTCGGCTTCACCCCGTCGGGCACCGGCGCGCCGGTAAACATCAGCGCCCTGGGTGGTGTTGCTGCAAATGGCTTGACGCTCAATTCGCTCGGCCAACCCGAAACAGTCACGGTCGGTAATATCTCAACCAGCGGCACAAGTTCGTTTGGCGTGTTGTCGACGGGCGGGACAGACCTTACCCTTCGGACGGGCAATATAACCACCACCGGCGCCACCAGCACGGGCATCGACGCCGGCGCCCAGACAGGCAACGTCGCGATCACGGCAGGCAACATCACTGCCACCGGTCGCGGGCTTCGCACAGCGGCGTCGAATGCTGGCACCAATTCGATTACTGTTGGCAACGTGGCGACAGGCGGCGCTGGCATTCTTGCCAATGGCGGGACGGTATCGGTCAACACCGGATCGATCAACACCTCGACCAACGGCGGCACAACGCCAGGCGGCTTCGGCTTGGCCGCACAGGCGTTCAGTGGTGATAGCACTGTGCGGACAGGCGCCGTAAACACGGTTAATGGCGCAGGTATTGTGGCCAGCGCGTTCAGCCCAACGGGCTCTGTCAACGTCGGTGGTTGCCCGAGCGTAACTACGACCGGCGCAAATTCCACGGCAATCGTCGCGCAGGCGCAGGGGACCGGCGGGGTCGCCATCAATTGCGGCGCGGTTTCTACGACTGGTGACAACAGCAATGGCGTCTTTGCTGTTTCGACCGGCGGCAACGTTGTTGCCAATATCACATCGGCCGCCACCTCGGGTATCGGGGCCTATGGCGTGACCGCCAACACGGTCGGTGCCGGCACGGTGACGACGAACGCCGGGGTCATCACGACCAGCGGTGATGGCTCGACCGGCTTGTTCAGCCGCGCTGGCACGGGTGCCATCGATGCCGGCTATGGCAACATCACGACCTCGGGCGTTGCAGCTGGGGGAAACAGCGCGAGTGCAATCGATCTTGCATCAACCGGCGTGATCAACCTGCGCGGTGCGGGCGCGACGCTAAGTACCAGTGGTGCAGGCGTCACGGGAGCGATCGTCAACGGAGCAAGCGTAACCGGCAACTTAGGCAGCGTCACGACAACGGGAGCAGCTGCGCAAGGCGCGATCATCACGGCGACCAATG
>JAYVVA010000029.1:0-1673 GCA_043787435.1 Sphingomonadales bacterium
CTTGTCGCTCGGGTAGCGCAAATCTCGTGCTGGTCCGGTTGTGCGTTGCGCCGCGATGGGGGCGATTCGACATCGCGCGATGGTAGTGAGTTACCGGAACATAACAAGAACTAAAACAGGTGGATGGACCGTTGATCAGAGACTGGCGAGCCGGTCGATGGCGCCCTGAAGGATATAGGACGCGGCAGCATTGTCGACATAGGCAGCGCGCCGCTCGCGAGAGACGTCTGCCGCGATCATCTGGCGTTCAACGGCCGCACTCGACCACCGCTCGTCCCACAGCAAGATGGGTAGGCCCAGCACGTCGAGGTTACGGGCAAACGAACGCGTTGATTGGGTGCGCGGACTTTCGCTGCCGTCGAGGTTGAGCGGCAACCCGATGACGATGCCGCGGACTGCCTGTTTGGCGATCATTGCCTCGAGCACCGCCTTATCTGCGCCGAACTTTTTTCGGCGGACGAGGTCGGCAGGCGAGGCGATCGTCCACATCGAGTCGCACAATGCGGTCCCAATCGTCTTGGTACCGACGTCGAGTCCAATCAACCGTCCGCGGGTTGGCAGCGTGTTGGCGAAGGTGATTGCATCGGTGTCAGCCATATGCTTGTCTTGCCGCAAGGAACTTGGGCGGTCGAGGGTTAGCCGCAGATTTGGTTGTCAGGTCATGACCTGTCCGGCCGTGGCAGAAAAGGATATCGTCTGATGCTTAGGATTACTGGGTGCGCCTTGGTGAGCTCGGCCTTTCTGTGCGTACCGCTCATGGCGCAGACCGCTGCGCCGACCGCACGCGACAGTCAGACGATCGAGCGCAATTTGGTCGTGGTGATGAAATCCTATCCTGCCGAATCGCTTAAACGAGGCGAGGAAGGCACAGTCCAGTTTCGCGTCACAACTGACCGCCGCGGACGCCTCGATGCGTGTCAGGTCGTCAAGTCGAGCGGCTACGCGGCGCTCGACACGGCGACATGTACGATGCTGCTGGCGGGCGCGACGGCCACCCCGTTGAGGAGCGAAGACGGCTGGCATGTTGTCGGGAATCGAGACGGGATTGTCGAGTGGAAGTTGCCAGAAGGTGGAGCCCGCCCGGCGTCACGTCCGACCTTTACTGCGGTTCGTAATGCGATGGGCGAACCGCTGATTTGCAAACGCCAAGAGAAGACCGGCTCGCTCGTTATCAGTGAGAAAGTGTGTCTCACGGCCGACGAATGGAACCGCGCGAAAGATTACGCACAAAGTGAAGTACACCGATTGCAGAGCCCGCAGGGCGGGACGTTCCCTGACGGCAATTAAGCAGCAACCTTGCGCCGGTCCTTCAGCTCAGCATTGAGCATCTCTGCGAGAAGGAAAGCCAGTTCGAGGCTCTGACCAGCATTGAGCCGCGGGTCACAATGCGTGTGATACCGGTCCGCCAGATCCATCTGGGTAACATCCATAGCCCCACCAGTACACTCTGTCACATTCTGCCCCGTCATCTCAATGTGGATGCCGCCGCCAAATGTTCCCTCGGCGCGATGTACGGCGAAAAAACCGCGCACCTCGGCGAGGATTCGGTCGAACGGGCGCGTTTTGTAACCGTTATTGGTTTTGATGACATTGCCGTGCATAGGATCGCACGACCAAATCACAGGGTGTCCCTCGCGCTTTACCGCACGCACGATCGCTGGCATGCCAATCTC
>JAYVVA010000030.1:0-1668 GCA_043787435.1 Sphingomonadales bacterium
CCATGGCCGCTCCCATCCTCGCTTATGAAGACCTTGGCCTCGTGCAGGGCAGCGGCTGGCTGTTCCGCAAGCTGGACCTGTTTATTGCTCCCCGCGACCGCCTGGCACTCATCGGGCGCAACGGTGCCGGCAAGACAACGTTGCTCAAACTGCTTGCCGGCCAGATCGATGCCGATGAGGGCCGACGCACCGTTGTGCCAGGATCGCGGATCGTCCTACTCGAACAGGAACCCGCGCTGAGTGGATTCGCCACACTGCGCGACTTCGCGATGTCCGGCGGCGGCGCCAGCCACGAGGTTGAGGCGATCGCCGACCAGATCGGAATCGATCTCGACCGTGACGCCGCGACCGCGTCCGGCGGTGAGCGGCGCCGCGCGGCAATCGCTCGCGCGCTAGCGATGGCGCCCGACGTGTTGCTGCTCGACGAGCCGACCAACCATCTCGACCTTTCGGCGATCGAGTGGCTGGAAGACTGGTTAAGTCGCTACTCCGGCGCGTTCATTGCAATCAGCCATGACCGCACCTTTTTGACGCGCCTGACGAGGTCGACGCTCTGGCTCGATCGGGGGGGGATCCGCCGCAAGGAGATCGGTTTCGGCGGCTTCGACGCGTGGACCGATGAAGTTTATGCGCAGGAAACGCGCGCGGCCGACAAGCTCGACGCCAAACTTAAGCTTGAATATCACTGGCTGCAGCGCGGCGTCACCGCGCGGCGCAAGCGCAATCAGGGGCGGCTCGAGAAACTCGGCGAGATGCGTGCTGCCCGCGCCGCGATGATCGGACCAGCAGGGGCGGCTAAATTGTCGATTTCGACCGACGATGTGCGAACCAAATCGGTGATCCGCGCCGAGCATGTCACAAAATCGTTCGGGGACCGCGCCGTGGTCAAGGACTTCTCGCTTAGAATCCAGCGGGGCGACCGCATCGGCGTGGTCGGTAGCAACGGCGCAGGCAAGACAACGTTGCTCAAACTGCTGACCGGCGAACTCGAGCCGGATTCGGGGAAGATCACCCTCGCCAAAACGCTCGATAGCGTCATCATCGATCAGCAACGCAGCTTGATGGCGCCAGACAAGAGTGTTCGCGCCGTGCTGACACAAGGCGGCGACTGGATAGAAGTGCAGGGCGTCAAGAAGCACCTCATCGGCTATCTCAAGGATTTTCTTTTCGATCCGGGGGTTGCTGACGCGCCAATCGGGAGCTTGTCGGGTGGTGAGCGGTCGCGGTTGTTGCTCGCCCGTGAGTTTGCCCGACCGTCGAACCTGCTGGTGCTCGACGAGCCGACCAACGATCTGGATCTCGAAACGCTCGATCTGTTGCAAGAGGTTATCGCCGACTATAACGGAACCGTTCTCATCGTGAGCCATGATCGCGACTTCCTTGACAAGACCGTGACGATTACGCTCGGCCTCGACGGGTCGGGGAAGGTCGATATTGTTGCAGGCGGTTATGCCGACTGGGAAAAGCGTCGACAGGTTCGGCGAGAGGGACCCAAAATGGTGGCAAGACCGACGGTTGCCGAACCGCCCAAGGCGCGCGTCAAGCTGACGTACAATGACCAGCGCGATTATGATCAGCTACCCGGGCGCGTCGAGGCCCTTGAAGTCGTCATTGCGCGCGAGGAAACGGCGCTGATGGACGCCGACCTCTATACGCGCGATCCCAAGC
>JAYVVA010000031.1:0-7387 GCA_043787435.1 Sphingomonadales bacterium
TGGCGGCCTTGGTGATGGCCGCGCAGCAGCAACGCCCGGCCGAAGGCCTCATCTGTCACCCCGACCGCGGCAGCCAATACGCATCCGAGGCATACGGCAAGCAAATCGTCGCCCTGAAAGCAAAACCGTCAATGAACCGCACAGCAGGTTGTTACGACAATGCTCCCGTGGAAAGCTTCTTCCACACCCTCAAGGTCGAACTCGCCCGCCAACGACGATGGTCGACCCGCGAGGATGCCAGACGTGCACTGTTCGCGTATATCGAAGGCTACTTAACCGGCGGCGGACCCACTCCGCTCCCGGATACAGGACCCCGGAACAGGTCGATCGACAAATGGCCTAAACCCGTGTCCACCAAGGCGGAGCATCATCACTTGCGCCTTACGCGCTCTTTCTGAACGATAGTAAGTTCCGGACGTTTAAAAAGCCGCCCCCCGTTTTGATATGAGCATCCCGGTGGGACCACGCGTGATTCAGGAATATCGAACCGATGATGAATAAAACCGAACTCTTCCCCGCGACGCGCGCGGATGCCCTGCGGCGCCTTGCAGCCTTTGCCCCTCACGCGGGCCATGACTACACGGAAAATCGAAACGCCGACCTGGGTCCGGATCAGCGGTCTAATGTTTCGATGCTGTCTCCCTATCTGCGGCATCGGCTGATTACCGAGCGAGAGGTTGTCGCGACAATTCTGGCTCAGCATCGTTTGGCCGTTGCCGAGAAATACGTGCAGGAAGTGCTCTGGCGGACCTATTGGAAAGGTTGGCTGGAAATGCGGCCAGTCGTTTGGCACCGGTTTGTCGCGGAACGCGACGCCGTTCGCGCCAGCTTTCGTGGCGCGAAATTATTGGAAAGTGCCGTCGGCGGCACAACCGGCATTTCTGGCTTCGATGACTGGGCGCGCGAACTGGTCGAAACTGGTTATCTCCACAACCATGCCAGAATGTGGTTCGCCTCAATCTGGATTTTCACACTTCAGCTTCCGTGGACGCTCGGTGCCGATTTTTTTCTGCGACATCTGCTTGACGCCGACCCCGCGAGCAACACGTTGTCTTGGCGGTGGGTGGCCGGGCTTCAAACAGTGGGGAAGACCTACCTTGCAACTGCCGAAAACATCGCTCGATACACACAGGGAAGGTTCGCACCGAAAGGTTTAGCGGTCACGGCTCAGCCATTGGTAGAGTCGCCAATACCGTCGGCGTTTCCCCTGCAAGAGCGGGTGGGACACAATCCGACGACGCCAGCCTTGTTGCTCGTGACGCCCGAAGACCTGCATCCTGAAACTGCCTTCGTACCGGACAGCCGTTTCAACGGCGCCCTCATATTGTCACCCACTGACGTTGGCGCACCCCGCTCGCGCGCGTTCGTGGCGGCTTCAGCCGCAGACACGGCAACACGCGTGCAAGCGCACTTCGGTTGCCCGGTCCAAACTATCGTTACTCTTGATCCGGACGTGCTTCTTGCAGCTTGCGGCGATGCAGGGGTGAGTACGATCGTGACGCCCTATGCCCCGATAGGACCCATTGCTCATTCGATTTGCGCGGCTTCAGCAATGCTAAAAGCCGAGGGCGTTGACTTCATTCAGTCGAAGCGTAGCTGGGATGCTCGCTTTTGGCCTTTTGCCAACAAGGGCTTTTTTGCGTTTAAGGAGCGCATCCCATCCGTATTGGCTGACGAACTCTCGGGTGTGCATCGATGAGTGATGTTCAACTGCACGTGTTTCGTTAGCCCAAGCTTGGCTATCATTTTGCGCGACCGCTTTGCCGGCTGGTCCAGCGCACAAATTCGTGCGGTATTGCCTGTCCACCTTGCCTTTGTTCAATCCCGCTCTATTCAGCAGCGTCCTTCACGCGATGCGGTGCGCTTTGGCGATACTGATGCACGGGATGGTGGTGCGGTCCGGATCGATCTCGTAGAGGATTTTGAGTGCGCCTGCCGTTAATTCTGTTGGATTTGGAATAAGAAGATTTTCGTGGTTCCAGACGGCATTAAGCGATGATCCCGCGCCCTGATACCGCCGGTCTGGGGCAGGAGAGCGTCTGGTCATATCCGCGTCCGGCCGTTGCGGAATTGAGCGCCGCCCACCTTGTGATCGAACATCGAGGCGCAATCATTGCCGATACGCGCACAAGCATACGTACGCTCGAAACCAGCCATCCGCCGAGCTATTACCTGCCAATTGCCGCCATCACACAGGGTGTATTGCGCCGCGCCGACGGAAGTTCATTTTGCGAATGGAAGGGGGCGGCGGCCTACTGGGATGTAGTGATTGGCGATCTCGTGCTTCCAGGCGTAGGCTGGAGTTACCCCAGCCCCGCCGCGCGCTTTGAAATACTGCGCGATCATGTCGCTTTTTACGCTTGGCCGTTCGATCGCTGCAGCATCGACGGCGAAACCGTAGTGCCGCAACCTGGCCACTTTTATGGGGGCTGGATCACGAGCGGAGTCGTGGGTCCGTTCAAAGGTGTGCCCGGAAGTTCTGGCTGGTGACCGCATGAGTGACGACCAGACCGACCGAGGACGAATTCCTCCGGCGCGCGCGGTGCCGAGCGGCCGGCTCGTCCGCTTCAGTCACTTTGGGCGGTTGGCCGGCGGTGTCGCTGGCGGCATGCTTGCTGAAGGGGCTCGTCGTCTTGCCCAAGGAAGTCGTCCGCGCGTGCGCGACATGCTGCTGACACCGGGCAATATCGAACGGATCGCCGATCGCCTATCGCATCTTCGCGGGGCGGCCATGAAGCTCGGCCAGATGATTTCGATGGATGCCGGGGACATGCTCCCCCCTGAACTCGCCGAGATTTTGGCCCGCCTGCGGCAGAATGCGCACCGCATGCCGCCGCAGCAGCTCCAGCAGGTTCTGGCCGCGCAATGGGGCAAGGAATGGCGTAACCGCTTCGCGAGGTTCAATGCAGCGCCGATCGCGGCAGCCTCGATCGGCCAAGTGCACCGCGCGACGACGCACGACGGGCGCGATCTTGCGATCAAAGTCCAATACCCCGGCGTGCGCGAAAGCATCGATGCGGACGTCGATAATGTCGCTACATTATTACGCATCTCGGGGTTGTTGCCACCCGAGCTCGATATCGCGCCTCTGCTCAGCTCAGCAAAGGAGCAACTGCGCGAGGAAGCCGACTACATCCGTGAAGGCGAGCAGATGGCCCTGTTTCATAGATTGCTCAGCGATGCTCCTGGCTATGTTGTTCCGCTGCTCGACACCGAGTTTACAACCCAAAGTGTGTTGGCGATGAGTTTCATCGACGCAAGTCCGATAGAAAGCCTCGTCGACGCCCCACAGGCGACACGCGATACCGCAATGAGCTCACTAATCGCGCTCGTCCTGAGAGAGCTCTTCGAATTCGGCGTCATGCAGACCGATCCAAACTTTGCCAACTATCGCTATCAGCCAGAGACTGGACGGCTGGTGTTGCTTGATTTCGGGGCGTCGAAGCCAGTCGCAACAGCGACATCGGAGGGCTATCTGGCACTTCTGGGTGCGGCAATCGACGGCAATCGTGACCGAGTACGCGAAGCTGCCGTGGAGGCAGGCTTTATAGGCGCGGGCGCAATCGCGAACCATCGTCGCCAAATCGACCACATGATCGATGTCGTTATTGGCGAATTGAACCGACCGGAGGTCTTCGACTTCGCCGATCGCGGCTTCATCGAAGTTCTTCGTGACCAGGGCATGGATGTCGCCGCCGACCGGGCCGCATGGCACATCCCGCCTGCCGACCTGCTGTTGGTCCAGCGCAAGATCAGCGGCACGGCGTTGCTTGCTGCCCGGTTAAAAGGCCGGGTCGACATACGGTCACTGCTTGATCGATACGTTAGCTCGCGAGCTGTTTCCCGCCAGCACCCGGTTGACGCAGGGTGTATTGGATCAAAAGTCGATACGAAGATGGCATTCCGCAAGACACACACCTGATCCAATCACGAATTAAGCGCTGAAGTCGTTTGGCCGGGGCCTGGGAAGAAAAAACTGGTGGCAACATACGAAATTTTTGAAGCTGGCGACGTGACGCTGGAATCGGGCGCAATATTGTCTGACGCGCGTGTCGCGTATGTCACCCATGGCCAACTGAACTCAGCCGGCGACAACGCGATCGTTTATCCGACCCACTACTCCGGAACGCACGAGAGCAACGCGTGGGCGATTGGACCAGGCATGGCGCTGGATCCCGATAAATATTTCATCGTCATCCCAAATCTGCTGGGAAATGGGCTTTCGTCATCGCCAAGCAATACCCCGGCGCCACACGACGGTCCCCGATTTCCAACGGTGTCAGTGCGGGACAATGTTCGCCTACAGCACCGCCTGATTACAGAACAGTTTGCGATCACTGAACTGGCGCTCGTTACCGGACATTCGATGGGCGCACAGCAAAGCTTTCAGTGGGGTGTAATGTTTCCTGACATGGTGCGGCGAATCGCACCGTTTTGCGGGTCGGCCCGGACGTCGCGCCATAACTGGCTGTTCCTAGAAGGCTGTAAGTCAGCGCTTCTGGCCGATGCCGAGTTTGCAGGCGGTGACTACACCAAGCCGCCGACCACCGGCATCCGCGCTTTTGCGCGCGTCTATGCTGGCTGGGCGTGGTCCCAATCTTTCTTCCGACTGCAACTCGACCGTGAGCGTCTCGGACTACCGTCTATGGAAGCTTTTCTTACCCTTGCGTGGGAGCCATCGTTTCAGGCGCGTGATGCCAATGATCTGTTGGCGATGCTGGCGACCTGGCAAGCCGCCGACATCAGCGCCGACGCGCGTTTCGACGGCAACTTCGAACTGGCGTTGGCAGCGATCGCGGCGACAGCAATCGTCATGCCGTGCAGCACGGATCTGTACTTTCCTCCCGAAGACAGCGAAATCGAAGTATCGCACATGCCAAACGCCCAACTGCGGGTCATTCGGTCAGTGTGGGGCCATATGGCCGGTGGCGGCATCAATTCCGAGGATGCCATGTTTATCAATTTAGCTCTCGAGGACCTGTTGGCGCGTTAGCGAGATGGTGAGTCGTCACTTGGCTCTTCGTTCGTACGTCGACGATACTGACGTTCATGGGACAGCCTTCAATCACTGAGCAATCGCGATGGTCATCGCGGCGCTGCCGCTTGGGCGTATCGAGGATTCAGCAGCTTGCGCGCGGAAAGCCATACCAAGTAAAGAGGTCATATGATCGAACTTTCAGCACGCAGCGCCGTCGCCGCCATGCGGGTCGGCGACTTTTCTGCCGAGACCTATGCCGAGGCGCTGTTGACCCAAATCGAGGCGCGACAGGACCTTAACGCCTTCATCACCGTGGAGCCAGATCGGGTACGCGAGGCAGCCCAAGTGGCTGACCGCGTGCGCGCAGCGGGCCAACCGCTGGGGCTGCTCCACGGCCTGCCAATCCCGATAAAAGACAGCATCAACACGCAAGGTCTACGGACCACCGCAGGAACGCGCGCTCTCTCCGATTTCCGGCCGGTGGAGGACGCCCGGGCAGTAACACGGTTACGCACAGCCGGCGCCAGTGTACTCGGCAAGACCAACCTTCACGAACTCTCGTTCGGCTGGACGAGCAACAATCTAGCGTTCGGGGCGGTCCGCAATCCCTATGATCTTCGTCGCATACCAGGGGGTAGTAGCGGAGGGACAGCCGCGGCTGTAGCGGCGCGGATGGCGCCCCTGGGCGTCGCAGAGGACACGCAGGGTTCAATCCGCGTTCCGGCCGCCCTTTGCGGAATCTGTGGCTTCCGGCCGACTACGGGCCGCTATCCGACCGACGGTACAGCGCCGATCACCCCGTTATTCGACCAGATCGGCCCTCATGCTCGCGCCGTCGAAGACCTTGCGTTGTTCGATGCCGTGATGACCGATGATCAGCGACCGATCGGGCCGGCAAAACTGCAAGGGCTACGGCTGGGCATCGCCCGCGGTTACTATTTCGCCGGGCTTGACCCGGAGGTGGAGCACCGAATGGACGAGCTCTTCACCCGCCTGCGCGCCGCGGGCGTCGTGCTCGTCGAGGCTGAAGTCCCCAGCCTTGCCGACCTCGTCGCGAAGACGACCGGGCCATTGCAGATCCATGACGCTGCCGCCTCGCTTGCGGCCTATCTGCAGACCTCCGCCGCTCCAGTCAGCTTTGAGCAAATGATGGATAGCGTCAGTTCGGACGTGAGAGCGGTATTCGAGCGGTTCGTTCTCCCCGGCGCGCCCTTTGCCGTATCGGAAGCGGTTTATGCCGCCGCCCGCGACGTCCACCGCCCAGCGTTAAAGAGGTTATTTGCAGAACACTTTGCACAGCACGGGCTCGCGGCCATGCTTTTTCCCGTCACGATGACACCGGCCACCCTTATTGGGGAGGACGAGACTGTCCTCATCCAGGGGGCCAATGTTCCGTTCCAGACCGCTATCGCGCGCAACGTCAGCCCGGGCAGCACCGCTGGCTTGCCCGGCGTGGTTCTACCCGCTGGTCTGACGCGCGATACGAGGCTGCCGGTGGGGCTGGAACTCGATGGGCCCGCAGGGGGCGACCGCAACCTGCTAAGTATCGCGTTGGCAATCGAAACGTTGCTGCCTCCGATGTCCGGGCCGCAGTTCGCAGCGTAAAACAGCCGGCGCGTGCGAACCCGGACCGCTATCTGATGCCCCTCCACAGATCGTCGGCCTAGCGTTGTTGATCTGCTAGGGTCAAACTCGTTCTGGGTTGCATATATCCGGAGTGGCGGAGGTATTTTGCGCACTCGGCGGGTTTGAACGATTCGAGGATCTCTTTGAGTGCGTCGCGGTTGCTGTCGAAGGATCGCGGCGCGTCGCGTCAGAGGAGCCTTTTGATTTTTGCATAACCCTGCTCGATTGGATTAAAATCGAGGCTTTAGGGGAAAAGAGAGCTGGCTCGGCGAAACTAAACAGAGCGATAAGTGGAATTTCTGCCTGATGGCCACCAATATGGTCGCGAACAGTAGAGGCGATGAGCAACGGACCACGCTGGAACCACAGTCCGGCCTTCAAGGCAAAAGTCGCGCTGGCTGCTGTGAAGGGCGAAAAGACGCTGGCGGGGTTGGCGCAGTTGTTTGACGTTGACGCCAACCAGATCACGCAGCGGCGGCGTCAGCTGTTGGAAGGCGCGAATGGGGTTTTTGAATCCGAGGGCAGCAGTGCGCCTGCAGAGCCGGTCGATCTGAAAACGCTGCATGCCAAGATTGGTGAAAAGACGTTGGTGAATGATTTTTTGTCCGGGGCGCTCGGCCCAGTACGTAATTGGGCAGGACTGTTGCCGAGCGCAAAACGATGATCGACCCTTCGCACGCGCTACCGGTCAAGCGCCAGGCGGCGGCATTGGGGATCAGCCGGGGCAGCGTCTATTACCTGCCCAAGCCCGTGAGTGCGGCGGATCTCGCCATCATGCGTCGC
>JAYVVA010000032.1:0-1648 GCA_043787435.1 Sphingomonadales bacterium
GTGAGCGTGATCGATCGCTTGCGCGCCGAGGTTCGCGCGGGCGGCTATGTCGGGACGGATCGGCGGGCCGAGGATAGCACCGCGCTCGACGCGGCCAAGGCAGGAGGCGATATGCCGCTCGGCCCATTAGGCTCGGGTTCGGACTACTCCGCGTTTTTGCAGCACCTCGGCATTCCATCGCTCAACATCGGGTTCGGCGGCGAGGGTGGCGGGGGTGGATCGTACCATTCGGCGTATGACAGCTTCTACCATGTGACCAAGTTCGACGATCCCGGGCTGGTCTATGGCGCGGTGCTGTCGAAGATGGTCGGGCGGCTGGTACTGCGCGCGGCCGACGGCGTGCGCGTACCCGCCCGTTATGCGGACTTCGCGACCACCGTCTCGCGTTACGTGCGCGAAGTGCAGAAGCTCGCCGCCGACCAGCGCGACAAGGATCGCGCGCTCCGCGACCTGACCCGCGAAGGCGTGTTCAAGCTCGCCTCGCACCCCGATGATCCCACGATCGCGCCCGAAGCAAAGGGCATCACGCCGCTGATCGATATGCTGGCGCTTGAGGATGCCGCCGACCGGCTCGCGCGTTCCGCACACGCCGCCGATGCCGCGATCGAGCGACTGCCCACTCTCACTGCGGTGCAGCAGGCGCACGTGCTAGGCCTGCTGCGCGACATCGACCAGCTGCTCATCGACCGCACCGGCCTGCCCGGTCGTCCGTGGTTCCGCAACCTCGTCTACGCGCCTGGCACGCTTACCGGCTATGGCGCCAAGACGCTGCCTGGCGTCCGCGAGGGGATAGAGCAGCGCCGGTTCGCCGATGCAACGGCCTACGTCGCCCGCACTGCCGCGATATTGAACGCCTATTCCGACCGCCTCGATGCGGCCGTGGACGCAGGCAAATAGCGCTCGTCGATAGCCGATCGACGCGCATTACTGTTGACCGCTACCGCCCAGTTTCAGCCATTCACGGCGGCTTGCGCGCTCCCCGAAACGGACGTCCGTTTATGCGTGTCGTGCCGGCGGGATTTGGGCCAGTTGCCGACAGGCGGGTTTTGGGTGGTACGTTAAGAAGAGCTGACGTTCGTTCAGGACCGTCAAGAAGCCACTGAAATACAGGGTTCGATATTAGCACTATCCGTGCGATCCGCGAAAATCAGACGCTGGCGAACGAAGTGAGAAGACGCCCCGGTACGGAGATCGACATGCCCAAGCGACGGCATCCCAAGAAAGCGCTGGCTAGCGCGTCATCGCCATCTGCGACCGCCACGCAGCAACCTTACGACTACAAGCAGTAAGATCGCGCCAACGGTGGCGTTGATGATTGCATTGATCGATCCAGCACCGAGATGGATCCCGACCTTCGGCAGCACCCAGTTACCGATAAAGGCGCCAGCGACACCTACAACGATATCACCGATAAGCCCCAGCCCAGTGCCCCGCACGATCTTGCCTGCCAACCAACCCGCAACGAGCCCGACGAGTAAAATGACCAGCAGACTTTCACCCGACATATGCATAAGATTGCTCCCGTAAAGGTCGTCAGGCGCCTTCAGGACGCACAGTCACACTTACTTTTCGATTGATTGATGTCAAATGATAGAACATCGCGGGGCCAAGATATACTGGCTACACCAATTTCATTGTGATCTAATCA
>JAYVVA010000033.1:0-5267 GCA_043787435.1 Sphingomonadales bacterium
GAAAGTTCCGACCCGACTTGTCCCGAATCTTAACGCAGATTTGAGCCTCAACCCCCCCGGGCAATCGGAAGCACATAATGGCATTGTTGGCTTGATGGAGCGGGGCGTCATCGGCTTTCGTGACAACGCGCGAGCGAGCTAGGCGACCTCGGCGATCAGCATGTCCTCGGCGTCGCGCAGCACATAGCCCCGGCCCCAGACTGTCTCGATGTAGTTGTCGCCACTGCAGGCCAGACTGAGCTTCTTGCGGAGCTTGCAGATGAAGACGTCGATAATCTTGAGCTCGGGCTCGTCCATGCCGCCATAAAGGTGGTTGAGGAACATTTCTTTCGTAAGTGTCGTACCTTTGCGCAGCGAAAGTAGCTCCAGCATCGCATATTCCTTACCGGTCAAGTGGACGCGGGCACCGTCGACTTCAACCGTCTTGGCGTCGAGATTTACAGCAAGCTTGCCGGTGCGGATGACCGACTGGCTGTGGCCCTTCGAACGCCTGACGACGGCGTGAATGCGGGCGACGAGTTCGTCGCGATGAAATGGCTTTGTGACGTAATCGTCGGCACCAAAGCCGAACGAGCGCACCTTGGAATCCATTTCGCTAATGCCCGAAAGGATCAGGACGGGCGTCTGCACCTTGGCCACGCGTAGCTTCTTAAGCACATCATAGCCATGCATGTCGGGCAAGTTGAGATCGAGGCAAATGATGTCGTAATCGTAGAGCTTGCCGAGGTCCAAGCCCTCTTCACCCAAGTCCGTGGTGTAGACGTTGAAACCCTCCGACGAGAGCATCAGCTCGATGGCCTTGGCCGTGGTCGGCTCGTCCTCGATCAACAACACGCGCATGCGACGCCCCTTTTCTCGCCTGAAACCCACGCGGCCTGCCCAAAGGGGCCTACCGCACCACTTCATTAACCAAGTACCGAATGAAGGGAAAAGGTTAATTCGCAGTTAATTGGCGGGATCGCGCGAGTCGCTTGATTTCGGATTGGCAAGCGCTTCGACGAGGAAGGCAATGAGTGTTTCGACGCGCAAGGGGCGCAGGCGGCCGGGTGGTGTAATCAGGTGGAGCGCTGACGACGGCGCGTGCCATTCGGGGAGAACGCGAACAATAGCGCCGCGACGGCGAGCGTCGACACCAATAAAGTCGGGAAGGCTGACGATCCCGTGCCCGGCAATGACGGCAGGAATCATCACATCGGCGTTGTTGGCGCGCACCCGACCGTTCAAACGCACGATGGCTTCCTCGTTGCTGCGGGTCAGCCGAAGTGTCTGCTGGTTGGCCGCATAGCTATAGGAAAACAGCCGATGGTGAGTCAGTTCGAGCGGATGGGATGGATCCCCGTGGCGCTCAATGTACGCCGGAGACGCATAAAGGCCGACATCGACCGGGCGGAGCGAGCGGGCGATGAGACTCGAATCGCCGAGCGCGCCAATCCGTAGGGCGACATCAAAGCCATCGCCGACCAGGTCAACTCTGGCATCGCTGAGATGGAGGTCGACCGAGATATCAGGATAGACGTCCAGAAAGCTGGCGAGGAGGGGTCCGACGTGGGACAGGCCGAAACTCATCGGGACGGCGAGCCGCACCGTGCCCGAGGGGTGCCCCGCTTCCTCGCGCGCGCGCTCCTCGGCAATTGTCGCATCCGCAAGGATTGCTTGCGCCCGTTCGACGAGCACTGCCCCGCTACCTGTCAGCGCGAGGCGCCGTGAAGTCCTGTGGAACAGCGTGACACCTAGCCGGGACTCGAGACGGGTGACCGCTTTTGATACAGTCGCTTTCGACAGCCCAAGCGTGGTTGCCGCGCCACTGAAAGAGCGCTGTTCCGCTACCGTTGCGAATATGGCCCAGCCCTCGAAATCCGGAAGCGACATTTTGGAAACAGTGTCTTTCGATTGTTTCTATTTACACACCAATGCTGACATCTAAGTACGATATCATCAATTTTCATGGAAGCACGTTTGATGACCGATCAGCCCAGCCGCGATGTGAGCGCAATTGACGTCCGCCCGTTTGCGTCGCTCGGGGCGGCTGACCACGGCTGGCTCGACGCACGCCACCATTTTTCGTTCGGAGCATATCGTGATCCCAAGCGGATGGGTTGGGGAAACATTTTGGTGTGGAATGATGATCAAATCGCCCCAAATACCGGATTCCCCCCCCATCCGCACAGCGACATGGAAATCATAACCTATGTGCGTTCGGGGGCAATCACTCACGAGGACTCGATGGGCAACAAGGGGCGAACCAAGGGCGGTGACGTTCAGGTTATGAGCGCTGCCTCGGGCATCCGCCACGCGGAGCATAACGCGGAGGCTGAGCCTACGACCTTGTTCCAGATCTGGATCGAGCCGACGTCGCGTGGCGGCGCCCCTTCGTGGGGCGCCAAACCCTTTCCCAAGGGCGATCGCGCGGGCCGCTGGTCAGTGCTGGCCAGCGGGTTTGGCGACGTTTCTCAAGAGGATCGCGATGCGTTGCCGATTCGGACCGATGCACGGGTGTTGGGCGCGACGCTGAAGGCCGGCGGCGTGCTGAGGTATGAGGTTGGCGCTGGGCGGCACGCCTATCTGGTCCCTGCACTCGGGCGCCTCGACGTCGATGGCACAACGGTCAATGTTCGCGACGGGGTTGCGCTGGGCGGCGGTAGCTACACGATCCGTGCGCTGGAAGAGGCCGAAATCGTCCTTGTCGACGCGGCTTGATTTGACCCCAATCAATGGGGACAAAAATGGCAAAAGTATTGGTTCTTTATGGTTCCGCCTACGGGCACATCGAAACGGTGGCGAACGCTGTAGCCGAAGGTGCCCGCAGTGCGGGTGCAACCGTCGACGTCAAGCGCGTGCTCGAGACGGTGGCCGGAGGCATCGCCCGCGACGCCCATTTTAAGCTCGATCAGGTCGCGCCGGTCGCTGCCGTCGCCGATCTTGAAACTTACGACGCCATCATTAGTGGCACCGGGACCTATTTTGGCCGGCTTTCATCGCAAATGGCCGCGTTTTTCGACCAGGCCGATGGGTTATGGGCAAAAGGAGCACTGAACGGCAAAATCGGCGGAGCGTTCACCCCGAGTGCCTCGCAGCACGGCGGCAACGAGACCACGTTGTTTTCGATCATGACCGACCTGTTGCACTTTGGCATGAAGTTTGTTGGCCTCGACTACGGCCACACAGGGCAGATGGGTCACAAAACCGTCGTCGGCGGCGCGCCTTGTGGCGCGACAACGATCGCCGGAGGGCAAGGCACGCGCCAGCCGTCCGATCCCGAACTGGACGGTGCGCGCTATCAGGGGCGCCGGATTGCCGAAGTTGCCGCCAAGGTTTTTGGCTAGGCTTGCGCGCTCCCTATTGGTTCAGCGCGCTCCCTATTGGTTCAGCGCACGTCCGCACTGCGATCGATGGAGGGATTGATGTCGCAATTGGCGATCGAAAAAAATGTTCGCCAGGCGTCGACTTGCCACCCCAGAACTGCAGGCCGGATCGCAGGGATCGTGCTCACGCGCAAACCTGGGCCTCAAGTTCAGTCAATCTGCAGTTGGGCGACGCACAATGAATTTGTGCTTTCGTCACACGCTGAACGAAATTCTGGTTCCGGATCTGGAAAGCGGCGAGGATTACCTGTCGAGAGCTTGGCTACCGTGCGGACGACAATAGATCCAACACGGCCGAGTAAGGGACTGCCGCATCGACGTTTATGTCGCTAAAGCCCGGTCATGCTGCTTGCTGACCGTGTTCTGTTCATCGACGCCGAGGCAATGGTCCTCGACAAGCCGGCGGGCCTGGCCGTCGATCCGCCGCGCGACGGATCGCTGTCAGTGGCATCACATCTTGATTCGTTGCGCTTTGGGTTCGAGCGGATGCCACTGCCGGCCCACCGTCTGGACCGTGACACATCGGGCTGCCTGCTGCTTGCGCGCAACCCGCGCATTCACAAGAAATTCCAGATGGCGTTCGAAAAGGGCGAGGTGTCAAAAACATATCTCGCGGTGCTCGACGGGATTCCGAAGGAAGCCGACGGACGCATTGACCTGCCACTCAACAAGGTCAGCACGGCCAAGGACGGCTGGCGGATGGTCGTTGAAAAACGCGGCAAGGTATCCGTGACGAATTGGGCAGTTGTCGGGTTTGCCAACGGACGCGCGCTGGTGAGGTTCAAGCCCGAAACGGGGCGTACGCATCAATTGCGTGTGCATGCTGCGTCGGGCATCGGCGTGCCAATCCTGGGCGATCCTGTCTATGGAAATGGTGGCGAAGTTATGCTGCTTCATGCTTACGCACTTTCGGTACCGCGTGAGAATCATCCCGCCGTCGATGCAATTGCCCCGCTGCCACAGCGATTTGTCGATCTGGGCTTTTCCTATGGCTGAGGCCGCGCAGCCCCTACCCGAGGAGGCGCTGCAGGAGGTGTTTCTCGCCGGAACGGGTCCAGGCGGGCAAAACGTCAACAAGGTCGCAACCGCGGTGCAAATGCGTCTGGATGTCTATGCGTTGCGCTTGCTGCCGGCGGTTTACCAGAGGTTGAAGACGCTCGCGGGGAGCCGCTGGACCAACGACGGCGGGATTGTGATAACCGCGCGCTCGTACCGTACTCGGGAGGCCAACCGTGCCGACGCCCGCACACGGCTGGCACATCTGGTTGCCAAGGCGTGCGCTGTGCCCGCCCGACGGGTGAAAACGCGGCCATCCAGATCGGCAAAGGAAAAGCGGATGCTCGGTAAGGCCGTACGCGGCGAGGTCAAGCGCGGGCGTGGGAAAGTGGAGTTTGACTGATGTACGATTTCAAGACGGCTGCCACCGACAAAACCGCGTTTTACGCCGACCTACTGGCTGCCGCCGCTGCGCTCACCGCAAGCGAGCGCGATGCCATTGCCAACATGGCCAACATAGCCGCGCTGGTTTTCGATTGGATGCCAAGGTTGAACTGGGCGGGATTTTATCGCGTCATCGAGGGCGAACTCGTGCTCGGCCCGTTCCAAGGCAAAGCTGCCTGTATTCGCATCCCGCTTGGGCAGGGCGTATGCGGTGCCGCTGCGACATCAGGCTCGAGCCAGATTGTCGAGGACGTGCATGCCTTTCCCGGGCACATTGCCTGCGATCTGGCAAGCCGGTCGGAGCTGGTCGTGCCCATCATCATCGACGATGCCGTGATAGCGGTACTTGATCTCGACAGTCCCGATCTGGCGCGGTTTGATGTGGCGGACCGGACCGGGATGGAGGCACTCGCCGCGATGCTCGCGCCGCGAATTTGCCCCTGAACGGGACACTTTGACGTTGCG
>JAYVVA010000034.1:0-8781 GCA_043787435.1 Sphingomonadales bacterium
GACCAGCTGAGATCGCAGATGGAAGAAACCCGCGTGAACCAGCGGGCGCAGCGCTATCTCCGCGATCTGCGGCGCGATGCGGTGGTAGATTATCGGTAGTTCCATGGCCCCGCTGGCCATCGCACTCGGCGACCCCGCCGGTATCGGGCCCGAAATCGTCGGGAAATCATGGGCCGCGCGTCAAACGGCAGGCCTGCCGCCTTTTTTTGCCGTCGGGGATGCGCAGTCTGTAAAGTACGGCTGGCGGGGACCGGTTGTTCGCATTGCTTCGCCCGAAGAAGCCGTCGAAGTGTTCAAAACTGCACTTCCGGTCTTGCACATCTTTGACTGCGGCGACGTTCAAATCGGCAAACCCGATGTGGAAGGGGCACGCTGCGCACTGGCAGCGCTACAGCTCGCAACAGGAATGACGCGCACCGGTCCGGCCGCTGCGCTCGTCACGGCACCCGTGTCGAAGGCCCAGCTTTACGCCGTTGGTTTTACTCATCCCGGCCAGACCGAATTTATTGCGGAGGTTTGCGGCGTCTCGACAGATAATGCCGTGATGATGTTGGCGGGTCCGACTTTACGTGTCGTGCCGGTCACGACCCACATTGCGCTGTCGGACGTGTCCGCTGCGCTGACGACCGAGCTGATTCTCACGAAGGCGCGCGCCACGGCCCGTGGACTGACGCGCGATTTCGGCATCGAAAACCCTCGATTGGCCATTGCTGGTCTAAATCCGCATGCAGGTGAAAGCGGCATGATCGGCCGCGAGGAAATCGAAATCATCATGCCAGCAGTCGACCTGCTGCGCGAAGAAGGCGTGCAGGCGTTCGGGCCGATCGCCGCGGACGGCTTGTTCCATCCCCGCGCGCGGGCGGCTTATGATGCGGCGATTTGCATGTATCATGACCAAGCGTTGATCCCGCTTAAGGCACTGCATTTTGACGAGGGTGTGAACGTAACCTTGGGCCTTCCGATCATCCGCACGTCACCCGACCATGGGACCGCGTTCGGTATCGCTGGACAAGACATCGCCAATCCCGGAGCGATGATTGCAGCCATAAAACTGGCAGCATTGGCGGCTGCCGCGCGCGCGGCGTGACGACAGTTCGTCCCCCGCTCAGAGAAGTTATTGCCCGCCATGGCCTGTCGGCGTCAAAGGCGCTTGGCCAGAATTTCCTGCTCGACGCCCAGCTTCTTGACCGGATCGCGCGCGTGCCCGGCGACCTCCACGGGGCATCAGTTTTCGAGGTTGGTCCCGGACCCGGCGGACTGACACGCGCGCTGTTGGACGCAGGCGCGACCGTAACGGCAGTTGAACGCGACCGGCGCTGCCTGCCCGCTCTCGCAGAGCTCACCGGCGAACATCCTGAACGGTTGCGTGTTATCGAAGGCGACGCACTAGCGCTGTCGCTACCCGAAGTCTTGAGCGAGGGCGGCCATATCGTCGCCAACCTTCCCTATAATATCGGTACGGCACTGCTCGTCGCCTGGCTGTCGGGTGAAATCTGGCCGCCGCGATGGGCCTCGTTGACGCTGATGTTTCAAGCCGAGGTCGCCGAACGCATCGTCGCGGCGACGAACGATGACGCCTACGGCCGGTTAAGCATCCTTTGCCAATGGCGCACCGACAGCCGGATTGCCATGCGAGTTCACCGTTCCGCTTTTACCCCGCCGCCCAAGGTGATGTCGGCGGTTATCCATATCGTGCCAAAACCGGCTCCCGAACATGTCCGCGCCGCAACCCTTGAACGATTGACAGCCGCCGCTTTCGGCCAACGTCGCAAGATGCTGCGGGCATCGGTGAGGGGCCTACCGGGCGCCATTGAAGCCTTGGAGAAGGTTGGGATCGACACGGCCAGACGTGCCGAAACGCTGTCCGTCGAAGAGTTCGTCAACGTAGCGCGCGAGCTTGGCTAAATCGACGCGCGGACTCGACGGTTAATGTGGCGTAGCCACCTGCGCAGCCTGCGCAGACTGGACGACCCGCGGGGGGCCCCTGTCGATCGCGGCAGCAAGCCGCACACCATCGGGACATGCCCCGACACACAAGGTCTTGATCCGTGCGAGGTTTTCCTTCGCTTTTGTCACAGCGCCCTTTGAGACCATCGCTTCGCCTTGACCAGCCAGTGCAGCAACGTCGTTAGGTTCGATCAACAGCGTTTCACGATAAAGGCGGATTGCTTTGCCCGGCAGCCCCTGTTTCTGCGCAACTTCAGCCATCAACGCGAAAGCACCGCGATTGCGCGGGTCAACAGCCAACGCTGACTCGAGCGCATCATTGGCCGACTCGAAGCGACCGGCGGCCAGCTCATTCCTGGCCTGCGCCACCAGCAGCATCGATCGCGGATCCAGCGCGCTATCTGGCTTCTGACTGTGACCGACACTCGACACGGTCGCCAATAACAGGACGATCCCGAGCGCGGGCGGTGTGATACGCATGACAAGCTCCAGTGGCATTTAGTTCCAGCGGTTTAGCACGGAGAAATCAGCCGTGCGACGAAAAAACCATCGGTGCCGTCGTGGCCGGGCGAAAGCACCCGCCCCTTGCCCGCCGGACGGCCCTGGGCGAACGGGGCAACCGCCTTCCATTCGACGTAGCGCGCCAAAAACGCATCGACTTGCCCTGCGCCCTCACGCGCGACGAGCGAGCATACCGCATAGACGATTGCTCCACCGGGCTTCACGAGTGGCACCGCGAGATCGAGAACATGGCGCTGAACTTGGACGAGCTTATCGAGGCGCGCCGGCTGTAATCGCCAACGGGCCTCGGGATTGCGGCGAAGCGTACCCGATCCCGAACAAGGGGCGTCGACGAGGATAACATCGGCCTGTGCGGCGAATGGAGCAAGGTTGGCTGCCTCCTGCCCGCCATCGAGCAACTGCACCTCGACCTTTGCGCCCGCCCGGGCTGCACGTTCCGGCACTTGCGACAGGCGCCGCTTGTCGGTGTCTGCGGCAATCAGGCGACCTCTATTTTCACCGTCTCTGCTCATTGCCGATGCCAGCGCCAGCGTCTTGCCGCCACCGCCGGCACACAGGTCGATGACCGTCATGCCTGCTGACACCGCGCAGGCGGCCACGACCATCTGGCTTCCGGCATCCTGCACTTCTACGAGGCCATCGCGCCACTCCGCGGTCGCCTCAACCGTAAAGTTGTTGGCAAAGCGTAGCCCGTCTTCTGTACCCGCAATCGGCGTCGCCTCGGGCCAAACCGCCAGCAGCGTCTGTCGCGTTGACTTCGCTCGGTTCGCGCGCAGATCAAGCGGGGCCCGCTCAAGGAGCGCGGCGTGTTCGACGTCCGGGATCATGCGTCCCAACCATGCAGGCATCAGGCCCGGCTCGTCGCGGACCTCGCTTTCGTCGAGAACGGCGGGACCGTAGGTTGATCCATCAAACAGCAGGGCCAATTCAGTATCGTCCTGCGCCAACCGGCCAAAAGCCGAGCGGGCGCTGACCGGGAGTTCGCCAAAGGTGCGGATCGCGCGATAGACCAAATCGCGCACGGCTCGGCGATCCTTCGACCCCGCGAAGCGCCGCGTCGAAAACCATTTGGCAATAATCGTATCGGCAGCAGCGCCATTGTCGCGGGCAGCGGCCAGGATGAGATCGAGCACTTCGATCGCAGTTTGTAAGCGGGCAGCGGGAGTCACTGAAATGCGGTCATCGGGTAGGGTAATTCGGCGCTTCACGTGTGATTGTCACATCGTGGACATGGCTTTCACGTAGTCCTGCGCCGGTGATCCGTACGAACCGCGCCCGCTTTTGTAGGTCGTCAATCGTCTTAGAACCGGTGTAGCCCATCGCTGCCTTGACGCCGCCCACCAGCTGGTGAATTACATCCTTCGCTGGTCCCTTGTAGGCAACCTGGCCTTCAATTCCTTCGGGGACGAGTTTGAGCTGATCCTTGATGTCCTGCTGGAAATAGCGGTCTGCGGAGCCGCGAGCCATCGCTCCGACACTTCCCATGCCGCGATAGGATTTATACGCACGCCCTTGATAAAGGAACGTTTCGCCAGGTGCTTCGGTTGTTCCAGCAAGGAGCGATCCCACCATGACCGCTGCGCCGCCCGCCGCCAGCGCCTTTGCCACATCTCCCGAGGTACGCAGGCCGCCGTCGGCAATAACCGGCACCCCTGTCCTGGCGGCTTCCTCGGCACTATCGAGGATCGCACTGAGCTGCGGCACGCCGACGCCGGCGACGACGCGCGTCGTGCATATGCTGCCTGGCCCGATACCGACCTTTACGGCGTCGGCTCCCGCGCCAATCAGCGAACGCGTTGCCTCCCCGGTGGCGACGTTGCCTGCCATGATCTGAACACTGTTCGACAGCTTGCGCACCCGCTCAACAGCGGCTGCCACCATCTTGGAATGGCCATGTGCAGTATCGATGACGATCAGGTCGCACTCAGCGTCTATAAGCGCCTCGGTTCGCTCGAACCCCGCGTCGCCAGTCGTTGTCGCTGCCGCGACGCGTAACCGCCCCGTGCTATCCTTGGTCGCGTCGGGGTAGGTGACCGCTTTTTCGATGTCCTTGACGGTAATCAGGCCGACACAGCGATATTGCGCATCGACGACCAACAGCTTTTCGATCCGGCGCTGGTGGAGCAGGCGCCGCGCCTCGTCTTCGCCGACGCCAACGCCGACCGTCGCCAGATTTTGACTTGTCATCAATTCGCTGACCGGCTGGTCGGGGTTGCCCGCAAAGCGGACATCGCGGTTGGTCAGAATGCCGACCAGCTTACCCGACGCTTCAACCACAGGAATGCCCGAAATCTTGTGCCGTGCCATCATAGCCTGCGCGTCGCTCAGTGTCTGATCGGGGAAAATCGTAATAGGGTTGACGACCATGCCGCTCTCAAACCGCTTCACCTGACGCACAGCAGCGCACTGTTCTTCGACTGTCAGGTTGCGATGGAGGACACCGAGCCCGCCGAGCTGTGCCATAACGATCGCCATGTCGGCTTCAGTGACCGTATCCATGGCCGATGACAGGATCGGAATGTTGAGCGTGATCTCGCGGGTTATGCGCGTTCTGGTGTCGGCCTGGCTCGGCAGGACGTCGGACTCGCCGGGCTGCAGTAGAACATCATCGAAAGTGAGACCGAGCGGTATGTCGAAAACCAAGCGATGTGCCCTTTTGTCTGGCGAGTCGTGGCGGTCCATGTAACCGCGCGTGCCTCACCGCGCCAGTCACTGCGATTCCGCTTGGCGGCCCATCGACAAACCGCGATACTCTTCAGAAACCGCGGGAGAGCATTTCATGGAAACCTTAGTCATCATCATCGCCGTATTCGGCGTCGTCTACGTCATGATGGCAGTGACGATGGTCCGGCAGGGATTCCAGTACACCATCGAGCGGTTCGGCAAGTTCACTGCCGTCGCGCAACCCGGTCTCACGCTGATATTTCCATTCATCGACCGCGTGGGCCGCAAGGTGAACATGATGGAGCAGGTGCTGGACATTCCGGGCCAGGAAATCATCACCAAGGACAACGCAATGGTCGCTGTCGACGGCGTCGTGTTCTTTCAGGTTCTCGACGCTGCCAAGGCCGCGTATGAGGTTAGCGACCTCTACCTCGCCGTCATGCAGCTCACCACGACCAACTTGCGTACCGTCATGGGCAGCATGGACCTCGATGAAACGCTATCGAAGCGCGACGAGATCAACGGCCGCTTGCTCAGCATCATCGATCTGGCAACCGAGGCTTGGGGCGTAAAGATCACGCGGATCGAGCTCAAGGACATCCGGCCCCCCGCTGACATCGTCAACGCAATGACCCGCCAGATGAAAGCGGAGCGCGAAAAGCGCGCGACCATTCTCGAATCCGAAGCCGCGCGCCAGAACGATATCAACCGTGCCGAGGGACAAAAGCAGTCACAAATCCTTGAAGCAGAAGGCCGAAAGGAAGCTGCTTTCCGCGACGCAGAGGCACGTGAGCGCTCGGCACAAGCTGAAGCCGAAGCGACCCGCCTCGTCTCGACGGCCATCGAGAACGGCAGCAGCCAGTCACTCAACTATTTCATCGCCCAGAAGTACGTCGAGGCCATCGGCCTGTTTGCAACGAGCCCGAATGCCAAAACGATTCTTTTTCCGGTCGAAGCCACACAGCTGATTGGCACACTGGGCGGAATCGGTGAACTGGCTCGCGAAGCTTTTGGGCGCGCCGACCCAAAGCCCGCAGCTCCTCCTGAACCGCGCCGCCGCGGTCCGTTCGAGGGACCGGCGCAATGACGGCGCCGTTCGGCCTCGAGAATAACTGGCTCTGGATGGGCGCGGGCGCTGCGCTCGCCATCGCCGAAATGCTGGTGCCGGGCGTCTTCCTGATCTGGGTCGGCGCCGCGGCGATGCTCACCGGCCTCGTAACCCTGCTCGTCCCTATTGGCACCATGACGCAGTTCCTGATTTTCACGGTTGCGAGCGTTGTGGCAATCTATGCGGGCCGACGATATCTGTCACAATATCCTATTTTGAGCGTTGATCCTCTGCTCAACGACAAAAATGCACGCTTGATTGGGCGTATCGTGACCGCTGTCGAGCCGGTCGATGCGTTTCAGGGCCGCGTCAAGGTCGGCGACAGCGTCTGGTCGGCCAAAGGAGATGAAGCTGCCATCGGTGACCGCCTACGCGTAACGGGGAACGAAGGAATCGTGCTGCTCGTAGAGCGGATTTGAGCAGCTCAGCTCTTGGTGCCACCCAAGAACCCCGAAGCCAGTCCGCCGAGTGAACCCAGCCCTCCCCCTTCGCCACTTCCACTGCCCAGCAGGTCCGCAAAGCGCCCCAAGGATTCTTCGCCGCCGATATGCGTGACGATCTGCTGGAGCACATCGCCTGAAAGGCCTGTGCTTTCGGCTGCTGTGGCAACCGTATCGCCGGGTGCGCTGTGGGCTTGACCCAGAGCTGTCATCGCCGTTTCGACCTGATCCTGCGACAGGCCTACCTTGCTCGCAAGGGCTGCCACATCGACATTTTCGCCAAGCTGGCTGAGTAATCCGTCGAGCATCCCCACAGTAGTTGTCCTTTCGCCTAACACACCGGTCTGAACAGGCCGAGACCAAAAACTTTAACAGAGTTCGGGAAGCGGCGCGAGATCAGGCTCGACTAAATTCCAGCGCGCGGCGACTGAAAACAGCCGTTCATGTGTAAAAATTGCAACGGCCAGTCGCGGTGCCCTAACCGCGAAAGCAGCAACGCGTTAACCTGGCCGGTCAATATGGCGTCGAAGATCGTCGCTATGTGCAGCCGCACCCCGTGGATGAACCGGCGCGTGATCGTTTCATGATAACCCTGAGTGTCGTCATTTATGCCGCCCACTGCCGTGTTGTAGCTCGAGATGAGGCCGCGCAGGCGCGCTTGAGCACGATGCCGGCCCGTTCTAAGACAATCCACAAGCATGCCACGAGGTGCTCTTCGTGCGTCATTTCAACCCTCGACAGAGTCCGGCCTCGCAGACCGAGTTCCACGTAGCGGATTTTAGCGTCAGCAACGAGCTGGCGCGGAGACGTTCCAGTCATGTCGGGTTTTCACTGCAAAACCCCGGACGAACACCGGGTCTATGCTGCGGGCTCGAGATGCGGCGCCGATTGTCGGACCCCCTCATCAACATGCGCTTCAAATTGCACGAAATTATCGATGAATTCGCCGACCAGCCTAGCCGCCGTTCTATCATACTCCGCCTTATCGGGCCATGCGGTCCGCGGATCGAGAATGCGGCTGTCGACGCCTGCAACGCTCACCGGCACCTCGAATCCAAAATTGGGATCAGTCCGAAACTCGGCATGGTTCAAGCTCCCATCGAGCGCAGCTTTGAGCAGCGCGCGGGTCGCCTTGATCGGCATCCGCTCGATCCCGGGCATCGTTGCTTTACCTCCTGTCCAACCCGTATTTACCAACCAACACGTCACGCCTCCGTTGGCGATGCGTTCCTTGAGCAAATTGCCATAAACGCTCGGGTGGCGAGGCATGAACGGTGCGCCAAAGCATGTCGAAAACGTCGCCTGTGGCTCCGTGACGCCGATTTCGGTGCCAGCGACTCGCGCGGTGTACCCCGACAGGAAATGATACATCGCCTGGTCAGGCGTCAGCCGTGCAATTGGCGGCATGACGCCATACGCGTCGGCGGTCAGCATGATGACCGTCTTGGGCGGTGGTCCCAGATTATCCTTCGACGCATTGGGAATGAAGTCGATCGGGTAGGACCCGCGACTGTTTTCAGCCAGTGTCGCATCGTCAAAATCGAGTTCACGCGTCTCGAGGTCGATCACTACGTTTTCGAGCACCGTCCCGAACCGTTTCGACGTTGCAAAAATCTCGGGCTCGGCTTCAGCGGACAGACGGATCATCTTCGCATAACAGCCGCCCTCGAAATTGAAGACTGCAGTGTCGGACCAGCCGTGTTCGTCGTCGCCGATCAATGTGCGGCTGGCATCGGCGCTCAGCGTCGTCTTGCCGGTGCCTGACAGGCCGAAGAAAACGGCGGTGTCGCCGTCGGGGCCGATATTGGCCGAGCAATGCATCGGCATGATGCCTTCGACCGGCAGCTTGTAGTTTAAAATGCCAAAGACCGACTTTTTCATTTCACCCGCATAGGCGGTGCCGCCAATGAGAATAAGCTTCTCGGTGAAGCTGACGGCGATAATCGTCTCGCTGCGACATCCGTGTCGCGCAGGATCGGCGCGGAAACTCGGCAGGTCTATAATCGTGAATTCCGGCGTAAAATCGACGAGCGCCGAAGCCTCGGGCCGCACGAGCAACGTGCGAATAAAAAGGCTATGCCAAGCCAGCTCGTTGATCAC
>JAYVVA010000035.1:0-16806 GCA_043787435.1 Sphingomonadales bacterium
GACGGCGTGCGCGCTGGGCAACAACGTGCCGAACGGCTTGCGACGCAGGACATAGGCGCCCGACCGGCTGTCGAGCCGGTATGTGGGATTTGACTGCCCACCTGCAAATTTGCGCACGGTGACAGGCCCCGCAAACCCGGCGACATGGGCCTCCATCCACGCAGCGAGCCTGGCTTCGTCGAGCTTGTCCTGGCCCGTGGCCTCAATGGTGCCGGAAAAGGCGGTCGTCGCGTCCATCAGTCAAATTCGATGACAGTGCGGACACTGTCACCCTTGCGCAGGTCGTCAAACGCAACGTTGATGTCAGCCAGGGGCACGCGTTTGGCAATGATCGTATCGAGGTCGAGGATGCCGCGCAGGTAAAAGTCGACCAGGCGCGGAATGTCGACCGGGAAGCGATTGCCCCCCATCAGGCCACCCTGCAGCCGCTTGCTGCCAAGCAGATCCAATGCGCTCAGACCCACTTTGTGATCGAGCGGCATCATGCCCAGAATCGTCGCGGTGCCTCCTCGGCGCAGTACGTTGACAGCAAGATCGCCGGATGCCGGGCGTCCCACCGCCTCGATCGCGTGGTGCACGCCGCCCTTGGTCATCTCGATGATTTGCTTGCCTGCGTCTTCGTCGTTCGTATCGATGACGTCGGTTGCCCCAAGCTTCATCGCCAGCACACGCTTTTCGGCGACGGGGTCGCACGCGATGATCCGTCCGGCGCCCGCGATCCGCGCAGCATTGATGGCCGCCAGGCCGATCCCGCCACAGCCGACGACTGCGACGCTATCGCCGGGGGAGACCCTGGCAATGTGAAACACAGCGCCTGCACCAGTCACCACCGCACAGCCCAGGATGGCTGCGCGATCGAGCGGCATGTCGGGATTGATCCTCACGCACGCATGCTCGTGGACAAGCATCATTTCAGCATAGGCCGACAAGTTGAGCATCTGGTTGATGACTGTTCCATCGGCCGTTCGGGTCAGCCGCGGCGTGGCATGATTGCCGCGTCGTGTTTCAGCCCCGAGACATAGCGACATCCGGCCAGTCACGCAGAACTCGCACTGCCCGCAGAAGGCAGAAAGACAGGTCACGACAGCGTCGCCGACCTTGACCGCGCGGACTTCGCTGCCGACGGCCTCGACAATGCCGGCCGCCTCATGTCCCGGAATGCAGGGCATGGCGTGCGGATAGGCGCCGTCGACGAAGTGCAGGTCCGATCGGCAAACGCCGCACGCCGCGGTACGGATCAGCACTTCATGGGCCTGCGGTTTATCGACGCTGACGTCTTCGATTGTCAGCGGCGACTTGGCTTCGCTTAAGACCGCTGCCTTCATTTGTTCGACCCGTATTTCCCGAACTCGAGACGGGCGATGGCGCGGTTGTGGACCTCGTCGGGACCGTCGGCGAGGCGCAGCGTGCGTTGGTGTGCATAAGCCACCGCAAGGCCGGCGTCTTCGGAAACCCCGGCACCGCCGTATGCCTGAATGGCGTCATCGATGATGCGCAGCGCCATGTTTGGTGCCGCAACCTTGATCATGGCGATTTCCGCTTGAGCGGCCTTGTTGCCGGCCTTGTCCATCATATCGGCAGCTTTGAGACACAGCAGGCGGCACATTTCGATATCAATGCGCGCAGTCGCAACGCGCTGTTCCCAAATCGAATGGCTCGCGATGGTCTTGCCGAATGCGACGCGGCTGAGCAGGCGCTTTGCCATTTTTTCGAGCGCGACTTCGGCGACGCCGATCGTGCGCATACAGTGATGGATGCGGCCCGGTCCCAGACGACCCTGCGCAATTTCGAAGCCTCGGCCTTCGCCAAGCAGCATATTGCTCACCGGGATACGGACATCATTCAGTTCGATTTCCATATGACCGTGCGGAGCGTCATCGTAGCCAAACACGGGCAGATGGCGCAACATCTTCACGCCGGGCGCATCCAGTTCCATGAGCACCATCGACTGCTGCGAATGGCGCTGCGCCTCGAAGTCGGTCTTGCCCATTACAATGGAAATCTTGCAGCGCGGATCGCCCGCACCCGACGACCACCATTTGACGCCGTTGATAACATATTCGTCGCCTTCGCGGCGGATCGAAGTTTCGATATTGGTTGCATCCGATGACGCGACGGCAGGCTCTGTCATCAGAAAGGCGGAACGGATTTCGCCCTGCATCAGCGGCTTCAGCCACTTGTCCTTCTGCTCGCGTGAGCCGTAGCGGTGGAGGACCTCCATGTTGCCAGTATCTGGCGCCGAGCAGTTAAAGACTTCGCTTCCCCAGCCGATCCGGCCCATCTCTTCAGCGCACAGCGCATATTCGAGGTTTGTCAGGCCCGGCCCCTCAAATTCGAATGTGTCGTCGACATGTACACGGCCTGACGTTGGCGGCATGAACAGGTTCCAGATGCCGGCCGCTTTTGCCCTGGCTTTCTCGTCTTCGACGACCTGCAGAACCTTCCAGCGCTCCCCCTGGGCCTGCTGGTCATAATAGTCCTGCTGGCGCGGGGCGACATACTGCGCCATGAACTCTCGAACGCGGTCGCGCCAATAGCGCTGCCGCTCGGTCAGGTCGAAGTCCATCGTTCTCTCCCAATTGACGCTTGCGTAAAGCCTATGGCGCGCCGACTCAGGCTTTGCCTAGCCCTTTTCTCCCGACGCTACGGCAAGCGTGGCAAGTCTGGCCTTGTGCTCGGCCTCGCCGAATGGAAAGGAAAGAAAGATCAGCGCTGATATTGTCGAGAGCGTCACGGTCGCCCCGATGAAGAGCAGTGTCAGCCGATCGAGCGCGGGCTCGGCAACATGACCAGATACTGCTCTTTCGGGAAAATGTGCCGCTGTCAGGATCAGGCCGGTCAGAAAAATCCCGATGCCCGTGGCACATTTCTGCATGAACAATGCACCGGCGAAAAACAATCCTTCCTCGCGCCGTCCGGTCTTCTCCTCGGACGCCTCGACGACATCCGACATCATCGACCCGCCCACGATTGTCGAGCCGACCCCCGCTGCCGTGCCGACCGTGTTGAGGATGAGAAACAGGGGCAGTAGCTCAGGTGAGCCCGCAGTCGGAAACAAGCCAAGCAGGCGCAACGCATAGGTGGAGACCGTGAAGATCGCGGAAACAATCATGAGAAGCGCGGCGGCGCGGACCTTGCCGAGTGATTTTGCGATCGGCGAGAGCGCAAAGAAAATCGCGACAACGCCGACGAACAGCGCGACCGCGTAGGTCAGCAGTGCGTCGGTCTTGAATTGCCAGACGTAATTGAGGTTATACGTCGACATGGCAAAGCCGAGACCCTGGTTGGCATAGCCGAAGATCCCGGCCAGCATCAGAACGAGGAAAGCGCGGTTTGACAGCGTCTCGCCGGTTGCTTTCAGCGTTGCCCTTATTGACTGCGCTGGTATCCTTTTTGTGGGCGGGTGTGCGAGCCGCTTGTGCGTGCCGAGCGCTGATATGACGACAGTTGTGGCCATCGCGAGAGCACCCCAAAGCCCATAGGCTTCGTAACCGCGCTGGGCGAGCGGTCCCGACAGGGCGCCGCGGGGCGGCGACAGGAACCAGCCATAGGCCAGCATCAGCATGATCAGGCCACCGAGCCAGCCAAACAGATAGCGATAGCGGAGCACCGAAGTCCGTTCATGGTAATCCATCGTCATTTCGGGCGCCATCGCGAGCGACGGCACCTCGTTGGTCGCAATCGCGGCGCGGGTAAGGACGGCCGTGACAAGGAGCCAACCCAGGATCGTCGCCTGCGACCCCGCTGGCGGGTGCCAGAGCAGCAGCCAGCTCAACGCAATCGGCAGCGCTGAGCCGTACAGCCAGGGGTGCCGCCGCCCCCAGCGCGTATGCGTCCGGTCGCTCAACGCGCCGATTAACGGGTCGATGAGCGCATCGAACACCAGGGCGATGGCGATGACGCTTCCCACTGCACTCGCAGGCACGCCCACAACCTGATTGTAATAAAGCAGCAGGAACACGGAAAACCCGTTGTCCTTGATCCCGTAGGCAATGGCACCGATGCCATAGTTGACTTTCGTCCCAAATGGCACGCTGGCAGTCGCACTCATGCAGCGATCCTCAAGCGCGAAACTACGGCCATGGCTTCCTCATCCTATTTTCTGGGGGCACGATGGGTGGCGCCCGTGATGCGGTCAACCGCGATCATCTGCCGCTACGGCAAGCTTGGACCGACGAATGCTCCTTGCCGTAAACGTAAAGCGGGCATAGCGTGTTCATCAAATTAGTCACTTTTAGGAGAGAGTCGTGTCCGATCTGGAAACCTTTCGCGCGGAGACGCGCGCCTGGCTCGAGGCTAATTGCCCGCTCGAGATGCGCGAGCCGGTGCGCGATGAAAGCGATGCCTGTTGGGGGGGGCGTAATCCGAAGTTCAAGAGCCCTGCACAAAAGCAGTGGATGAACGTGATGGCTGCGAGGGGCTGGACCGTTCCCGACTGGCCAAAAGCCTATGGCGGCGCCGGATTAACGCCGGAAGAATCGAAAATCCTGCGGCAGGAGATGCAATCGCTGAAGTGCCGGTCTCCGCTGTCCAGCTTCGGCATCTGGATGCTCGGGCCAGCATTGCTCAAGTTTGGAACCGAAGACCAGAAGGTCCATTACCTGGGTCAGATTGCCCGTGGCGAAATCCGCTGGTGCCAGGGGTATTCGGAGCCAGGTTCGGGGAGCGACCTCGTCTCGATGCACACGTTCGGCGAGGACAAGGGCGACCATTGGGTCGTCAACGGCCAGAAAATCTGGACGAGCTACGCGGACAAGGCCGACTGGATCTTCTGCCTCGTGCGGACCGACAAGACGAACAAGTACCAGGGTATCAGCTTTTTGTTGTTCGACATGACGACGCCGGGGGTCACGACCAAACCAATCTTGCTGATCAGCGGCAATTCTCCCTTTTGCGAAACCTTCTTCGACAATGTCGCGGTGCCCAAGGCCCAGATTGTGGGTGCGCTCAACCGGGGTTGGGATGTCGCAAAATACCTGCTGGGTCACGAGCGCGAGATGATTTCTGGTGGCGGCCTCGGCACCGACATGATGTCGATCGGCGCCCAGTACAAAGATGTTGCGGCAGACGAGCCGGTGCTCCGTGCCGACATGGCCGACTTCGATGTCGAAGTCATGGCGTTCCGCGCCATGAGCGAGAAGTTCGTCGACGAGATGAAGGTCGGCAAGGGGCACCCTGCCGGTCCCAACATGATGAAATATGTCGGGACCGAGCTCAACAAGCGTCGTCACGAATTGATCATGTCGGCGGGCGGCTCGGATGCGCTCGAATGGGAATCCGACGCGTCGCGCGGCGGCGCCAAACCCCGGGGCTGGTTGCGGACGAAGGCGAACAGCATCGAAGGCGGAACAAGTGAAGTGATGCTGGGCGTTGTCGCCAAGCGTATCCTCGATTTGCCGGGAGCCTAACGATCGGGCTCGTCAGGCCTGCGCATCCTGGCCACGCGTCATAACGCCGTCGTCCGACATCATATCATCCCGACAGTGCCGGGGTAACGGGAATTACTTTTATGCCGCTCTATCTGAACGAAGACCAATCGATGCTCCGCGACACGGCCAGGCCGTTCCTCGCGGATGCCGCCCCCGTCAAACATCTGAGAAGTTTGCGTGATGGCAACGATGCTACGGGCTTCAGCCGCGATCTTTGGCGCCAGTTCGCCGAAATGGGCTTTACGGGCATCATGGTCCCGGAAGCCTATGGAGGGCTTGGCCTCGGTCACGTCGAGGCGGGGATCGTGCTCGAGGAGGTTGGTCGCAATCTCACGCCATCGCCGTTTCTGACCACTGCGGTTGCCGCCGTCGAAGCGCTCAAGACGAGCGCGCGGCTTTCGGAGGAATGGCTGCCCAAAATCGCGTCGGGCGGCGCCATCGTTGCGCTCGCCGTTGACGAAGGCGCCAAGCATCGGCCGGAGGCGACTGCGCTCAAGGCCGAAAGGTCGGGGAACGGCTTCAAGCTTTCGGGGACCAAGACGTTTGTTCTGAACGGGCATGTTGCCGATATGATGATTGTTGCTGCCCGGACAGCCGGTGCGCCAGGCGAGGTTTCCGGACTTACCCTCTTCGCTGTGCCCAAGGCGGCAGGGCAGACCGCTGACCCGCGCCGGCTCGTTGATTCTTCGCTGGCGAGCCATGTCAGCTTTGACGGGGTTGAGGTCGATGCCGATGCCATAATCGGCGAAGTCGACGGTGGCTGGGAGGTTTTGCGCATGATGCTCGACGCGGGCCGCGTCGGGGCTGCGGCCGAGATGGTCGGGGTCGGGGCAGCTGCCATGGACATGACCATCGATTACCTCAAGCAGCGCAAGCAGTTCGGCAAGCTGATCGGAGAATTTCAGGCGCTGCAACACCGGGCTGCGCACCTCTATGGCGAGATGGAAGTCGCGCGGGCGACAGTGCTCAAAGCGCAGCAACTGCTCGACGCAGGTGACCCGCGCGCCGAGATCGCCGTTGCCGTCGCCAAAGCCAAGACCGGCAAGGCAGTTCGCCTGTCGGTCCAGGAAGGTGTCCAGATGCACGGCGGCATCGGGATGACCGACGAGTATGACATCGGCCTCTACATGAAGCGCGACCGCGCGCTCGAAGAGTTCTTCGGGGATGCGCGTTTTCACGCCGAGCGCGTGGCGCGGATGAGTGGTTACTGACAATGAGCCTCGATGCCGAAACCTTTGATGCCCTGATCGATACCGTCCGCCGCTTTGTAAGCGAGCGGCTGCGGCCGAGCGAAGCACTCGTTGCCGAGCGCGATCAAATCCCGGCTGACCTTGTTGCCGAGATGAAGGACATGGGTCTTTTTGGCCTGTCGATCGATCCGCACTACGGCGGGCTCGGTCTGTCCATGCTCGAAGAGATCAAGGTTGCGATCGAGCTCGGCAAGACATCGCCCGCGATGCGTTCATCATTCGGCACCAATGTTGGCATCGGCTCGCAAGGCCTCGTAATGGCCGGGACCGAGGAGCAAAAGGCGCAGTGGCTGCCCAGGATCGCAAGTGGCGAAGTCATCACCAGCTTTGCCTTGACCGAGCCCGACGTCGGCTCCGACAGCGCCAATTTGAAGACGCGGGCGGTTCGGGATGGCAATCAGTGGAAGCTGACGGGCACAAAGCGCTATATCACCAATGCCGACAAGGCTTCGCTTTTCACGGTCATGGCGCGGACTGGCGAAGACGGCGCGCGCGGCGTTTCGGCGTTTCTGGTGACCGCCAATTCTCCGGGTCTGACGATTGGCACGCCAGAAAAGAAGATGGGCCAGCACGGCGCACATGTCTGCGATGTCAATTTCGACAATGTTGCGGTCCTGCCTGAAAACATGCTCGGAGCGGAAGGCGACGGGTTCAAGGTCGCCATGCGAGTTCTCGACCGTGGACGACTTCATATCTCGGCAGTCTGCGTGGGCGCTGCCGAACGGCTGATTGCTGACTCGGTGGCCTATGCCACCGAACGTATTCAAGGGGGCAAGCCAATTGCCCAGCATCAGCTCATCCAGGGCATGATCGCGGACATGAAAACCGAATGCCTTGCCGCAAAGGCACTGGTGCTGCAGACAGCCGCTGCCAAGGATGCGGGCGAAAACGTTGTCATGGAGGCCGCCGCCGCGAAATATTTTGCGTCTGAAATGGTCGGCCGGGTTGCGGATAAAGCCGTCCAGATTTTCGGCGGGGCCGGTTATATCGCCGACTATGGCATCGAACGCTTCTACCGCGACGTTCGGCTTTTCCGGATTTACGAAGGCACCAGCCAGATTCAACAACTGATCATCGCGCGCGAGACCATAAAACGCGGCGGTTAATCGACGGAGAAATACCTATGGATACCAGTAAACTCTTCCGTCTCGACGGGCGCGTTGCGCTCATCACCGGCGGGTCGCGCAATATCGGCAAGTGGATTGCCGAGGGTTTCATCGCCCAGGGGGCAAAGGTCTATATCTCGTCGCGCAAGGCCGACGTTTGTTTTGCGACCGCGACCGAGCTCGGCCCGAACTGTATCGCGCTGCCGCAGGACGTTTCGACGGTGGCTGGCTGCAAGGCGCTGGCCGCCCAGCTCGCCGAGCATGAAGCCAAGCTTGACATCCTCGTCAACAATGCAGGCGCAGCCTGGGGCGCTGGGTTCGCCGAATTTCCCGAGACCGGCTGGGACAAGGTGATGGATCTGAACGTCAAATCGCCGTTCTTCCTGACGCAGGCGCTGTTGGGACTGCTCAAGGCGGCCGCATCGCCAGGCCAGCCCGCCAAGGTGATAAACATCACGTCGATCGATGGACAGCGGTTGAACCCGTGGGAAACATACAGCTATCAGACGTCGAAGGCAGCGCTGATCTATCTGACCAAGGTTATGGCGGCGCGGTTAATCAAGGACAGCATCAATGTGACGTCGCTGGCGCCCGGCGCGTTCGCGTCGGACATGAATCGTGCTGCACGCGACCGTGGCGCCGAGGTGGCAGCGAGCATTCCGGCAAAGCGGCTGGGTACGCCCGAAGACCTGGCGGCGACGGCGATTTTCCTGGCATCACGGGCGGGGGATTATGTGGTCGGCGATACGATCACGGTCGATGGCGGACTTGTACACGGCGCCGTGGGGACGAGCATCGACGTCTAGGCAGTTCGCTCCAGCATCAGCTTGAGGTTTGCGCTGGCGATCGGCCTTGCTTCGTCGTCCTGCCACGCGCTGGCAACGACCATGGCGACCCGCCGGCCGAGACGGACGATAACTGCCGACGCATGCGAATCGATCAATTGGCCGCCGCGCATGAAGTCGACCGTGATGTTGATTGGCTTGATGCGGGCAGTGTCGTCGGCAAGCGCATCCATTACCGCGATCCACGCTGCATACTCGAGCAGGCCGGCAATCGCGCCGCCGTGCAGAAAGCCCGGACGTCCCAATGTGCCATCGAAAAAGGGCATGGTGACGACCCGCCGGCTCCCGTCATCGTATTGCACGAGTCTTAGCTCGCGGGCGTAGGGAGAACTGAACTCGACGGCCATCGCTAGGTCGCGCTCGTGAACATGAACGTGCCCGCGACATGCGCGATCGGATGCGCGGGATCGCCGTCGTGCGCTTCCCCCCGAACGAAGGCAATCGAGCGTGTAAGCTTGTAACACTGACCGCGCCCAATCACCGTCTTGCCGGGTTCAGCGGGACGCAGGTAATCGACCCGCAAGTCAAGGGTGGCCTGCGGTCGAAGCACGCCCGATTTGATCCAGATCGATGTGCTGGTAACCATATCCATCAGAGTAAAGATCGGTCCCGACGCGAGAATGCCCGTGCCCTCGTCGCCGACGAGCGCGTCGCGATAGGGAAGGGCCATTTCGACCCAATCTTCGCCATGCGCGTGATAGACAACCCCGGTCAGCGCGTTGTGGCCGTATTGACGAAAGGATGCGAGGATCTGGGCGGGATCTAAATCGGTCATTCCAACCATCCTAGCCGCAACCTTACGTTTGCGTAAAGTCGCGTGACACACGCGATGCCTGCGCTAAGTTGGCAGACCGAGAGGATAAACATGCATCCGTTCCATCATGCAGCCGCAACGCCCGACAAGCCTGCCATCATCGTCGCCGAGACCGGTGCGATCATAACCTATGCTGATCTCGATGCCGCGTCGAACCAGGTCGCGCAGTTTTTCCGGGCACGACACCTTCAGTCCGACGCGCGCGTCGCCTTCTTCCTGACCAACACGCCCTATTATTTTGCGTTGCTTTGGGGGGCACAGCGGGCCGGGCTCCGGTTCGTTGCTGTCTCCTCGAAACTCACGGCGCAAGAGGTCGACTATATCCTGACCGACAGCGGCGCCGAGCTGTTGGTCGCGGGCGCCGATCTGGCACACGTCGCAACTGCGCTCGATGTGCCGTGCGCACGGTTCAGCCTCGGCGGCGCGATTGCCGGATTCAGTTCATGGGAGGATGCGGTTGCAGGAATGCTGGCGACGCCAATTGCCGACGAAACGGCAGGTACGGCCATGCTCTATTCGAGCGGAACTACCGGGCGGCCAAAAGGTATTCGCCACGCAACGCCGCTAGATACGGCCATCGACGCCGTCACCCCGCTCGTGGTGCTTGCCCAGGGGTTCTTCGGGCTCGGGCCAGACAGCATTTATCTGTCGACAGCGCCCCTCTACCATGCGGCACCGCTCGCGTGGACGATGGCCGTGCACAAGCTGGGCGGGACCGTTGTTCTGATGACCAAGTTCGATCCGGAGGCCGCACTGGCGTTCATCGAACAATATCAATGTAATGCAGGCCAGTTTGTCCCCACCCATTTCGTGCGGATGCTCAAACTGCCCAGTGCGACGCGCGCGAAATACGATGTCTCGTCGATCAAGGTTGCGATCCACGCCGCGGCGCCCTGTCCAGTACCGGTCAAACGAGCGATGATCGACTGGTGGGGGCCCGTAATCGACGAGTATTATGCGGGAACCGAAGGCAACGGATTTGCTGCAATCAAGGCAACGCAATGGCTCGAACGGGCGGGCTCGGTTGGGCGTAATATGGGCGAGGCAACGCTGCACATCTGCGACGAAGAGGGGAATGAACTGCCACCGCGTTGCGAAGGTACGGTCTATTTTCAGGGGCCGCGCCCCTTCGAATATCACAATGATCCCGAACGCACGGCGCAGACGCGCAACAGGCATGGCTGGACGACCCTCGGCGATATCGGCTGGGTCGACGAAGACGGCTATCTGTTTCTCACCGACCGCAAGAGCTTCATGATCATTTCAGGCGGCGTGAATATCTACCCCCAGGAAGTTGAGAATTTGCTCGTGGGCCATCCCAAGGTGGCCGATGCCGCAGTCGTCGGCGCGCCGCATGACGATCTGGGCGAGCAAGTCGTGGCCGTGATCCAGCCGGTGGACATGGCCGACGCAGGCGATGAGCTTGCCGCCGAGCTGATTGCCTATTGTCGCCAAAGTCTGTCGGGGGTGAAAACGCCGCGTCGCGTCGACTTCACCGCGCAGTTACCACGCCACGACACGGGCAAGCTCTACAAGCGCCTGATCCGCGACGCTTATTGGGCCAAGGAGAGTGGCATTGTCTGACCGTGTTTCGATTTTTGTGACCGACCAGATTGCTGACGTTCGCCTGACGCGGCCGGACAAGATGAATGCGATCGATCCAGGCATGTTTCTGGGCATCGGCGCGGTGATCGATTCGCTGGCGATGCGCGCCGACGTTCGCTGCGTGGTGCTGTCGGGCGAAGGCAAGGCGTTCTGTGCGGGCCTTGATATGGCGAGCTTGGCAGCAGGTGGATCGGGCCTGTCGGATGTCGAACGAAATGCACAGGGCTCCATACCCCCGCAGCACGCCACCTGGGGTTGGCGAAATCTGCCAATGCCCGTGATCGCAGCGGTCCAAGGCGTTGCTTTCGGCGGTGGATTTCAGATGATGTCGGGTGCCGACATCCGCATCGCTGCGCCCGCTACCCGCTTTGCAATCCGCGAAACCTATTGGGGCCTCGTCCCGGATATGGCAGGTTTTGCGATCTGGCGTGGGCTCGTGCGCGACGATGTGTTGCGCGAGCTGGTTTACACGGCGCGCGAATTCGATGCGGCGGAAGCGCTGCACCACGGTTTCATCACGCGCATTGCGGAGTCCCCGTTTGCGGCGGCTATGGATCTGGCCAAAGTGATTGCCGGACGCAGTCCGCACGCGGTGCGCGGGGCCAAGCGGTTGTGCAACATGGCGCACGATGCCGATCCGCTCGAGATGCTCTTGGCTGAGACCAAGGAACAAGTCGCGGTGATGGGCAAGCCCAACATGATGGAGGCGGTTGCCGCCAATATGAACGAGCGCGCGCCGGCGTTTATCGACTGACGAGGATTGGGCTTGCCTTCTGAACTTCCGGGGCGCCAGCAAAGCTGATTGCTGCCGGTCGCCAAATGGCGGACCAACGGGCCAACGGGCCAACGGGCTAGGGCTGACGGACGCTCGCGCGTTCAAGCTTTTCCTGAAACGTTTCTGGAAACGGAGTGGCACCGGTTTTGTCGGTGTACACCAGTGTCGTATCGCACGTCGCAACGCACACACCGTTCTGGAAACCGCCCGACAGGATTGTCCACGACCGTTTGCCGATATGGCCGATACCACTCGCGATCGTGACGTCTCCGGGATGGTGCGCTTCGGCAAGATAGCTAAGTGAAACCGCCGCGACCAGCCATCGAACGTCGCGGCTTGGCCGGGTGAGCGTCAGCGACCTGTTGAACAGCCCGCGCCCTTCCTCGAACAATCCCGCCATCGAGACGTTGTTGATATGTCCGAGCAGATCGAGATCTGCCCAGCGGGTCGGAACGTCAACGGTAAAGGGGTAGGCGCTGTGATTGAGCCGCCACTGTTCGGGTCGAGACATGGCAAGGCGGGTGGCAGATGCAGACGCTGGGTGCAAGACCACGCGTCACGCCCAGGCGCGGGCAACGTCCGCAAAAGCATAGGGTAGCACGGCTGTGCGCGCCGGGGGCGGGCACAGTGAGATCAAAATGCATTGGCTGACCGTGCCCGGCGTGCTTTTCGCTTTAAATCTTCGACGCCTGGGACTTTGGTCTGGTGCTGCGGCAGGCGTGGCTCACGTACGAAAGACTGCCGCCGTCATTTAAACCCGCGCTGAGACAACCCCGTGTCCAGACAGCCTCCTGTCCAGACAACCCCGTTGACCCATTTCGATTCCCCCGTTAATGGCGCGCCTTCGCGACGGGCCTCGGCTTGCCACGACAAAGCATACGCTTGAACATTACCGATGCGTGTGAGGACCGGAACGGAGGCTGCGCGCGTCCTTTCGCGGTCCTTTGCGTCATTTACGTTTCGGCGCATCGGTAGAGTAACCGCCGGTTTATCCGGTAACATAAAGGTGAAGGGCTTCATGCCGACGATTAACCAGCTGGTCCGCAAGGGCCGCGAACCGCAAAAGGCCAAATCAAAGGTCCCCGCGATGGAAGCAAACCCTCAAAAGCGGGGCGTTTGCACGCGTGTTTACACGACGACGCCTAAGAAGCCGAACTCGGCACTTCGCAAGGTGGCTAAGATTCGCCTGACAAACCAGCGCGAAGTCATCAGCTATATCCCAGGCGAAGGGCACAATCTGCAGGAGCACTCGGTAGTGCTGATCCGTGGGGGACGCGTCCGCGATCTTCCCGGCGTCCGCTATCACGTGCTGCGCGGCGTGCTCGACACGCAGGGTGTGAAAAACCGCAAGCAATCGCGTTCGAAGTACGGCGCTAAGCGTCCTAAATAAGCCTCAAGTAAGCCCCGGACGTGTTCCGGAAATGGCTGAAGAACGAAGGAATTTGAAATGGCTCGTCGTCGTCGTCCGGAAAAGCGGATTATTCTACCCGATCCTCGCTTCGGGGATATCACTCTGTCGAAATTCATGAACAATCTCATGCTCGACGGCAAAAAGTCGGTCGCTGAAGGTATTGTTTACGGTGCGATGGAAACCGTCGAATCGCGCGCCAAGCGTGAGCCGATCGGTGTGTTCCATGATGCGTTGAACAATGTGAAGCCCGGCATCGAAGTCCGCAGCCGCCGCGTTGGCGGCGCCACGTACCAGGTGCCTGTCGAAGTGCGTGCCGAGCGTTCGCAGGCGCTGGCGATCCGCTGGTTGATTTCAGCCGCGCGCAACCGTAGCGAAACCACGATGGCCGCGCGCCTGTCGGGTGAGCTGCTCGATGCGGCCAACAACCGCGGCAATGCCGTCAAGAAACGTGAAGATACGCATCGGATGGCCGAAGCCAACCGTGCCTTCTCTCACTACCGCTGGTAACCATTATTTAGGGGAAAGCCGGATGGTCCGGCTCCCCAATACTCCGAGGAAAACGTCATGGCCCGCAGCCATCCGCTTAGCATGTATCGCAATATCGGGATTATGGCGCACATCGACGCCGGCAAGACGACGACAACCGAGCGGATTCTTTATTACACGGGCAAATCCTACAAGATCGGCGAAGTGCACGAAGGTACTGCGACGATGGACTGGATGGAGCAGGAGCAGGAGCGCGGGATTACGATCACAAGCGCGGCAACGACCTGCTTTTGGAACGACCACCGCATCAACATCATCGATACGCCAGGGCACGTCGACTTCACGATCGAAGTCGAGCGTTCGCTGCGCGTGCTCGACGGTGCTATCACCTGTTTTGACGGCGTGGCTGGAGTCGAGCCGCAGTCGGAGACGGTGTGGCGCCAAGCGGATAAATATAACGTGCCGCGGATGTGCTTCATCAACAAGCTCGATCGTACCGGCGCAAACTTCGAAATGTGCGTCGATATGATCAAGGACCGCTTGGGCGCGCGTCCCGCTGTCTTGTATCTGCCGATCGGTATTGAGGGTGGGTTCAAGGGGCTGGTTGATCTGGTTGAAAACCGCGCGATCATCTGGCTCGAGGAATCGCTCGGCGCCAAGTTTGAATATCAGGAAATCCCTGCTGACCTTGCTGTCAAGGCCGCCAAGGCGCGTTCCGACCTTATAGAGATGGCCGTCGAACAAGACGACGACATCATGGAAGCTTATCTCGAAGGCACAGAGCCTGATGTGGCGACGTTGAAAGCGCTGATCCGCAAGGGCACGCTGTCGTCTGCATTCGTGCCGATCCTGTGCGGCTCGGCTTTCAAGAACAAAGGCGTCCAGCCTTTGCTCGATGCGGTCGTGGATTACCTGCCGTCGCCGATCGATGTGCCGGCTATCAATGGGTTGAAGCTCGACGGTGTCACCGAAGATACCCGCGCAGCAAGCGACGACGCTCCGTTCTCGGCGCTGGCGTTCAAAATCATGAACGATCCGTTCGTGGGAACGTTGACCTTTGCTCGCATCTATTCGGGCAAGTTGGAGACAGCTTCCGCGGTCCAGAATTCGGTGAAGGACAAGAAGGAAAAAGTCGGGCGCATGCTTCTGATGCACGCCAACGACCGCGAAGACATTCAAGTTGCCTATGCAGGCGATATTGTGGCGCTTGCTGGACTGAAGGACACCACGACTGGCGATACGCTGTGTTCACAGGCTGATCCGATCATCCTTGAGCGGATGGAATTTCCCGATCCCGTCATCGAGGTTTCCGTCGAGCCCAAAACCAAGGCCGACCAGGAAAAAATGGGTGTTGCGCTCAACCGTCTTGCACGCGAGGATCCGTCTTTTCGTGTTTCGACCGATCACGAATCGGGCCAGACGATACTCAAGGGGATGGGCGAACTACATCTTGAGATCATGGTCGACCGCATGCGGCGCGAGTTCAAGGTCGAGGCCAATGTCGGTGCGCCGCAGGTGGCTTATCGCGAATACCTCGCCAAGAAAGTCGATATCGATTACACGCACAAAAAGCAGTCGGGCGGATCGGGCCAATTTGGTCGCGTGAAGTTTACAGCGACCCCGGGCGAACGCGGGTCGGGCATCATCTTCAGTGATGACGTCAAGGGCGGCAACATTCCAAAGGAATATATTCCGTCAGTCGAAAAGGGCATGCGCGAAACCGCTGCTTCGGGTTCGCTGATCGGTTTCCCGATCATCGACTTCGAGATTTCGCTCTATGACGGCGCGTATCACGACGTCGATTCATCGGCGTTGGCGTTTGAAATATGTGCCCGCGCCGCCATGCGCGAAGCTGCGCAGAAGGCAGGCATCAAGTTGCTTGAACCGATCATGAAGGTCGAAGTCGTGACCCCGGAAGATTATCTGGGTGACGTCATCGGCGACATGAATTCACGTCGTGGGCAGATCCAGGGAACCGATTCGCGTGGCAACGCGCAAACGGTCGAGGCCATGGTGCCGCTAGCGAACATGTTCGGGTACGTGAATCAGTTGCGTTCGTTCACGCAAGGCCGTGCGCAATATTCTATGCAATTCTCGCACTACGATGAAGTTCCAGCCAACGTGGCCGAAGAGGTCAAGGCGAAGCTGGCGTAATCATAATTTTGTCACTAAGGGGACCGCCGCACGCGGTTCTCCCCGCAACGATTTAGAGCACGAAGGTAGGAAAAATGGCGAAAGCAAAGTTCGAGCGGACGAAGCCGCACTGCAACATCGGCACCATCGGTCACGTCGACCATGGCAAGACCTCGCTGACGGCAGCGATCACGAAGGTGCTGGCCGAAACCGGTGGCGCCACGTACACCAGCTATGCCAACATCGACAAAGCACCTGAAGAGCGCGCTCGCGGTATCACCATTTCGACGGCTCACGTCGAATATGAGACTGCCGCGCGTCACTATGCCCACGTCGATTGTCCGGGTCACGCCGATTATGTGAAGAACATGATTACCGGCGCCGCTCAGATGGACGGTGGCATTCTCGTTGTGTCCGCAACCGACGGGCCGATGCCACAAACCCGCGAGCACATTTTGCTCGCTCGTCAGGTCGGCGTTCCTCAGCTCGTCGTGTTCATGAACAAGGTCGATCTGGTCGACGATGCCGAGATCCTCGAGCTCGTCGAAATGGAAATTCGCGAGCTTTTGTCGAAGTATGACTTCGATGGCGACAACATTCCAATCATCCAGGGTTCGGCGACGTGCGCATTGAACGATACGAACCCTACACTTGGCCATGACGCCGTGCTGAAGCTGATGGAGGCTGTCGACAGCTGGATCCCGCAGCCTGCACGGCCGCTCGACCTGCCATTCCTGATGCCAATCGAGGACGTATTCTCGATCTCGGGTCGCGGCACCGTCGTCACTGGTCGTGTCGAACAGGGCATCGTCAAGGTCGGCGAAGAAGTCGAAATCGTTGGCCTCAAGGACACCAAGAAGACGGTCTGCACCGGCGTGGAAATGTTCCGCAAGCTGCTCGATCAGGGCCAGGCTGGCGACAACATCGGCGCCCTCATTCGTGGTGTGGGCCG
>JAYVVA010000036.1:0-4017 GCA_043787435.1 Sphingomonadales bacterium
GCCATGCGCGTGCGCACGGTTGCGGCATTGTCATCGGGACGCCGCTTGAAGTGGGTCGACCCGCACGTGTCGCAAACCCCTGCGACCTCGGGCTGCGCATAACGATCGTGGTAGCCCGTGCCGCACTTTGCACATGTATATCGCCCGGTTATGCGATCGACCAACGCGTCCTCATCCACTTCAAGTTCGATGACGAGATCGAGAGTCCGCTTGCGCGCCGACAACAACGCGTCGAGCAATTCGGCCTGGAGTGCGGTACGGGGATACCCATCGAAAATCACGCCCTTTGCCGGGTCGATCTCGTCAAGATGTTCGCCGAGGATCTTGGCCATCAATTCGTCGGGGAAGAGCTTGCCGGCCTTCATAATCTCGTCGGCGATCTTGCCGACGTCGGTCCCGGCCTTGACGGCATCGCGCAAAATATCACCGGTCGACAGCTGGATCATTCCGCGCCCGGCGACAAGCCGCGCTGCCTGCGTACCTTTGCCTGCCCCAGGGGGGCCAAGCAGGATGATGTTCATGCGGTCGCCCTCCCCTTTTTTTCAAATTAGTCCGCCTGTCAGCGGTTCCGCGCGCCCTTGAGCTTCGACTTCTTGATCAGGTCGCCATATTGCTGGGCATACAAGTGACTCTGGATCTGCGTCACTGTGTCCATTGTCACGTTTACAACGATCAGCAGGCTCGTCCCGCCAAGCGCAAGGCTCGTAATCCCCATCTGCGAAATCGCGAACTCAGGCATCAGGCAGATAAAGCTCAGATACGCGGCGCCAATCACGGTGATGCGCGTGAGCACGTAATCAAGATAGGTCTCGGTCGTCTTGCCCGGACGAATACCCGGCACGAAGCCACCGTATTTTTTTAAATTCTCTGCAGTCTCTTCCGGATTGAACACGACGGCCGTGTAAAAGAAGCTGAAGAAGATGATACCTGCACCATAGAGCGCCATGTACAGCGGCGAGCCGTGCTGAAGCGCCCCTGTCACCCGCAGCATGATATCGCCCCATACGCTTTCGCCTGCAACGCTCTTACCGGCAAACTGCGCAACCGTTAACGGCATCAAGAGCAGCGATGACGCAAAGATTGGCGGAATCACGCCGGACGTGTTGATCTTTAGCGGCAGGAAGCTTTTGTCTCCCTGCATCATCCCGCGCGCTGTTTGCCGCTTGGGATATTGGATAAGCACGCGGCGTTGCGCGCGCTCCATGAAACAGATGAATGCAATCAGGCCCACAGCGAGCACTAGAATGACAAGGATCAGCAGGGGGTTCATCGTCCCTGTCCGCGCGCCTTCAAACAGGTTGACGACCGCGCGCGGCAGCTGGCTAACGATGCCCGCCATGATAATGAGCGATACCCCATTCCCGATGCCGCGACTGGTGATCTGTTCGCCTAGCCACATCAGGAACATCGTGCCGCCGATGAGCGAGACGACACAGGTCACACGGAACAAGAGCCCCGGGTCGACAACAGCCGATATCCCCTGCGACGCGCCCCAGTTTTCGAGACCGACAGCGATGAACCAGCCTTGGATTGCTGTCAGGAACACAGTGCCATAGCGCGTGTACTGGTTGAGGCGCTTGCGCCCGCTCTCGCCCTCCTTCTTGATCGCGGCGAGCTGGGGCGACAGCGAAGTCGCAAGCTGAACGACGATCGAAGCTGTGATATACGGCATGACGCCAAGTGCGATCACGCTCATGCGTTCGAGCGCACCGCCCGAGAAATTGTTGAAGAAATCGAGCACGCCGCCACGCGTCGTGTTGTAGAGCGTTGCCAGCGCCCGCGGATCGACGCCGGGGAGCGGCACATGACTGAGAAAACGAAACACGACCAGCGCGCCGAGCGTGAACCAAAGTCGTTTGCGGAGCTCGGTGGCCTTGGCAAACTTGCCGAAGCTTATGTTGCTCGCCATGCGGTCGGCTGCGGATGCCATGAGTGGTTACGTTCCTGAAACTTCGGCCTGAAAGACCCAGCGCGTCATATACGGCGGCGCAACGCGTTGTCTAACCTTCCTCGATGGATCAGGCCTTGGCCGCTGCCTTTTTTGCTTCCTTGTCCGCGGCCTTTGCCTTCTGGACGGTACGGTGCTTGGCTTTGGCCTTATCGGCAGCGGCGACAACTTCGATCACTTCAACCGAACCGCCAGCAGCTTCGATGGCCTCACGCGCGCCTTTCGAAACGCCGGCGACTTTAAAAGTCAATTTGGTCGAGAACGCACCTTTACCAAGCAGACGAACCCCGTCCTTGCCACCACGCGCGAGACCAACGGCCTGCAGCGCCGCATGATCGATCACACCGTCGAACTTGGTGCCGCTGTCGACGAGCTTCTGGATCATGCCAACGTTTGCTTCGGCATAATCATTGGCGAAGATATTGTTGAAGCCACGCTTTGGCAGACGCATGTGAAGCGGCATCTGGCCGCCCTCAAAACCATTGATGCTGACGCCCGAACGGCTCGTCTGGCCTTTTTGGCCACGGCCGGCAGTCTTGCCCTTGCCCGAACCGATACCACGCGCCACGCGCATGCGGCCTTTACGGGCGCCGGCGTTGTCTTTAATTTCGTTCAGTTTCATTGCACTCGCTTTCGCTTTTGTCGCGCTGATGGATCGTGAAATACAGGGCTAGCCCTGCACCTCGACCATGTGCCGCACCTTGCGGATCATGCCCCGGACTTCGGGACTGTCGTGCAGCTCCGAAATCTTGTGCATCTTGTTGAGCCCCAGACCTTTGAGCGTTGCGCGCTGGTCCTGGGTACGGCGAATGGGCGAACCCGTCTGCTTGATCTTGATCGTCGCCATCAAAATTACTCCGTGATCGCTGCAGCATCGGCTTCCGCCGTCTGCGAACCGCCGCGACCCAGCAGGTCGGCGATCTTTTTGCCACGACGCTGGGCAACCGACTTCGGTGAAGTCTGCTCGCCAAGCGCTTCAAAGGTTGCCCGGATCATATTATAGGGATTCGACGTGCCTACCGACTTGGTCACAACATCCGCAACGCCGAGCGATTCAAAGATGGCGCGCATCGGGCCGCCGGCAATGATCCCGGTACCTTGTGGCGCTGAACGCAGTGTCACGCGTCCGGCACCGAAGTGACCATTGCCGTCATGATGGAGCGTACGACCGTCGCGCAGCGGAACGCGGATCATCTTCTTCTTGGCGGCCGCTGTCGCCTTAGAGATCGCTTCAGGAACTTCGCGTGCCTTGCCATGACCAAAACCGGCACGACCTTTGCCGTCGCCAACAATAACGAGTGCCGCAAAGCCAAAGCGCTTACCGCCCTTCACTGTCTTCGAGACGCGGTTGATATGAACGAGCTTTTCAATCAGCTCTTCGCCGCCATCATCGCGCGGCCCGCCGCCGTCACGGCGCGCGCGGTTGTTGTCACGGTTGCCGCCACGACTCGGGCCGCTGTTGCCGCCACGACCACCGCGGGGACTGCGTCCACGCGGTGCTTCGGTCGGCGCTGGCTCGGCTCCGGGAGCCGCTACAATTTCGGTTTCGTCAGCCATTTAGAACTCCAATCCGCCTTCGCGGGCACCCTCAGCCACCGCTTTCACGCGGCCATGGAACAGAAAACCGCCACGATCGAACACTACGCTGGTAACCCCAGCAGCCTTCGCGCGTTCGGCAACGATCTTGCCAACAGCCTGCGCTGCCGAAACAGTCGCCCCGGTTGACGACCGAGCGTCCTTGTCGAGGCTCGACGCTGCAGCAACGGTCGTACCGGCCGTGTCGTCGATGATCTGGGCGTAGATATGACGGCCCGAACGGTGCACCGACAAACGCGGACGGGTCGTGCCCTTGGCCCGCAGCTTGGTGCGCACGCGCTGGCGGCGCTTCGCAAAAGGATCGAGCTTGGCCATTACTTCTTTTTACCCTCTTTGCGGAAGATGAACTCGCCGCGATATTTGATGCCCTTGCCCTTGTAAGGCTCGGGTTTGCGCCAGCGGCGGATTTCAGCAGCCAGCTGACCGACCTTCTGCTTGTCGCTACCTGAAATTTCGACTGTAGTCTGGTCGGG
>JAYVVA010000037.1:0-2320 GCA_043787435.1 Sphingomonadales bacterium
GGCGCGACCCCGACACCATGCGCAGGATGGCGACGCGCTTGAGGCGTTTAAAAAAGGGGGTTCGCTGCCGCGCTGGCAAAGGTCAAAGCGAGTCTTTCGAACGACAAACCGATAGAGGTCTGGTTTCAAGACGAGGCCCGGGTGGTCCGCGGTGTGCATCTGGCCGAATTCACCAGCGACGAGGTGAGGCTCGTCGTCGCCGCGAGCCGGCATCGCATCAATCACTTTAGACGAGAGCCGCATTCAGTCCACTCGGGTCAAGCACGGATGTGCCCCGGTTCAGCTATCGCTGACCAAGTTTGCGAACAAAGCGCATTTCACCCTTGCCGCGATGGATAAGCAGTTCATCAGGTAGAACGTCAACAACCATGGCGCTAAAATCGACCGTTCCGATGTCATTGGGAACGATCACGAAATTCAACGTGCCCGATTTCGTGCTGTCGATCGAGTAATGCGGGGAGACGATTCCATTAATTGGTACGGCCAGTTCAATCCAGCGCAAACTGCGGTGTTCGTCGGGCGGCAAGCTCCAGCCATATTCCTGAGTGTAGGCGGTGATCGGATCCCCGCGGTCAAAACCGATACGGAAATCAACTCCGCCGATCCCGCGGCCATCAGGCCAAGTTACACGCAGCGTCGGCGAATTTGTCGCGGCGGACCCGCGCCTCGCAATGCGAAACAGCGGTGGAACCGGCTTGGGCAAAGTGGTGAGCACCAGAGTATTGCCGTGCTGCAGCCAGCGCCCCTTGGCGCGTTCGTCGAGGGCGCCATAGGCCAGTGAATATTCGAACTTGCCATCTTCGCGAAGCACGAGCTCACCGGCCGCATCATGCCCCCCCTCCAGCCGGTAATAGCCGGCCGCGGTGCCGGTCGCCATTACAGGCCCGCTCGCTGCCAGCAGCACCATCGCCATCAATTGCACAAGGAGTTTCACCGTCCGATCATGTGCGTCAATCGCTGGCAACACCAGTGGCTACAGGCGACAATACTTTGGTCGTTCGGTTGCCCGCACGCGTCTTCTTGGAGCCGCCGTTCATATAGAAAAGACGGGCCCAACGTTCTCGAAAAATGGCCGAGCCATACCATGCCGCGCCATCCCCCATTTCACCGAACGCTCAAGGTCGGACACAGTTGTGGGCGCTAGACCATCGACGGGCAGAACTACAGTGCGGCGCTTGCGGCGACCAGCGACTTTGGGGTAGCCCACAGTCGTCTCCGGCTTGTCGGTTCGGGGTCTCAAGAGCTCACAAACGTGACGATGAACGCTTCGAGCTGGTCGAGGGTTTCGCGCATCCCGGCCGTCGCCCCTGAGGCGATCTCGCCGTCGAGAGCTTCCTTCGAGGGATAGAGGTCGTGTACCTTGAGGATTGTCTTGCCGCCTTGTTCTTCGAAAGTGACCGTCGTCACGAATCCTTCGTTACTTTCCTCATTGGTCCAGGCGAGCCGCGCGTTTGATACCACTTCGGTGTACCGGCCGAAAAAAGCCATGGGCCGCTCAAGGTCGAGATGGCCAAACTCAAGTCGGTATCGACCGCCGACACAAACATTCATCTCGCAGGACAGCAGCGACAAGCCGAACGACTTCGGCACCCACCATTGCTTGAACAGCTCGGGCCTCGTCCACGCCGCGAAAACGATGTGCGCCGGGGCGTTAAAAATTCGCGTCACTGCTGCCTCTTGGTCGGATCGCCGTTCGACAATCGTGCGGTCCTGCACGGGTGTTGGCTTGCTGACTTTTTCGTCCATCGACTTCCTCCTTGCCCTTCAATTCGCCGAGCACCTTATCCCACTCGTCGAAGCGTCCGTCCTAGAATTGACGATACCAGTCGATCCATGCCGCCACTGCCTCCAGACTACGGACGACCAACTTGCAGGTGTGCACGCGGTCGACGTTTTCCGTCGTAACAAATCCAGTCTGCTCCAAGACGCCTGCGTGTTGCTTCATGCCGGTTAGGGTCATGTGGTATGTCTCGGCAAGATCCGTGATCGGAGCCTCCTTGTACGCAAGCCGCACCAGGATGCTCCGTCGGGTGGGATGCGAGCGGGCGGCGAACGAAGCATCAAGCTGAGAGCCTAGACACTGAACCATATGGTTCAGTGTCTAGTACGCGAATTGTCGAAAGGCAGGGGTGGCAGCACATGGTCGCCGGCGCACATTTCGAAATTTCTGCGGCGCGCGCGAATGCAACCCCCGACAAGCGGTAAACCAAGAGCAGATTTCAGAATTTATCGATATTGCGGGCGTTCGATGCCTGCGACCTCAGGCCCTAAACTCGTCGATCGTTCGCGCCGGGGATTTCAACTGAAACCTTACCGGATG
>JAYVVA010000038.1:0-8159 GCA_043787435.1 Sphingomonadales bacterium
GCAAACCCGGCGATTCCCGCCATCAGAGCAATCGTACCCCAAATCGGCGCAAGCCCAAGCGTCGCTGCCGCGATCGCGCCCGCCGCCGCGCCGAATACCGAAAGAATCAGGACGACGAAAAGGGCGTAGGCGGCTTCGAACGCGATCCAGCCGCGACCCAGCAACGCCCGGAAAAACGCCCGATAATCCCGCGAACCGGTCGCACGCGCGAAGAGAAAGGTGACAATGCACACCCCGCTCCAAATCACTGTTGCAAGCAGCATGGCGGCAAGGCCACCCCAATTGCCGGCGGGCAAAAAGAATTCGGCAATCTCTCGCCCCGTGGCGTAGCCGCCGCCAATGATAACTGCCTTGAACGCAAACCCGGGCAAGACGATGCGCTTGAACCAGCTCGACGGCGTGCCATCGAGCGCGGTGCTCATTGCTGGCAAGCGTCGAGCAGCCGCTCGAAATCAGTGCCGCCACGCATGGGATCGGCGACCGGGAGCGACAACTCCGCCGCGATGAGCGCAATCTCGTCCGCTGCCAGCTCAGGCGTCATTGCCGCGGTATTGAGAGACACGCCTGCGCAAGCGATGTCTGGGTTGGTCAACCGGCCGAGCGCGACCGTCGTCGCGATTACGTCCGCGATCGACGGCACGGCGAAGGCGGGCATGCCGAGCATGGTCATGCGGTGGGGTTCATGGCAGACGACGAAGCGGTCGGGCTGACTACCGTGTAGCAGGCCCAGAGCAACAGCGGCGTAGCTCGGGTGAAAGATCGAACCCTGACCTTCGATGATGTCGATATGGGTTGGCGTAGCCGCTGGACTCAACATTTCTGCAGCGCCTGAAACGAAATCGGACACTACCGCGTCGATCGGTATGCCGCCGCCAGAAATCATGATGCCCGTCTGCCCGGTCGCCCGAAATATCGCGTCGAGACCGCGCGCTTGCAGCCCGCGCGTTATCGCCAACGCTGTGTATTTCTTGCCTAACGCGCAGTCAGTGCCCACTGTCAGCAAGCGCCAGCCTGTCCGAGGCGCCCCGCTCGCCACGGAAATGTCCGATGGCGGCACGCGGACATCAATTAACCGCCTTCCCAGACGCTCGGCAGAGGAAACCAGCGCCGGCAGACTTGTCAGCCTGACATGCATGCCCGATATCAGATCAAGCCCAGTCTCGAGTGCCGCGAGTAGCGTCGGCATCCATTTTTCAGGGATCAAGCCGCCGCGCGTCGCCACACCGACGGCAAGCGCCCGCGCTCCTGCCGCATAGCCTTGCGACAATGACAATGTCGGCAAGCCTGTTGTTACTTGCGCGCCTGGCAGGGTCAGTTGGCCGACGCAGCGGTCGTTTGCCCAATCGCGCAACCCGAAGGCGGTTTTTGCATAGCCTGTCTCGATTTCATCCCCGAGAAACAGGAGGAGCTTGGGAGGGGCCGAGGGCAAAGCAACGGCACATTCCCTTTCGACCAGGTCGACCTCTCCCATGCTTTCCACTCAGAAATTTGCTGTGAGGGAAGCGCCGATGGTTCGGGGTGCAATCAGCCCTGTGCCAATTGCGCCCGCAGGATATTGACCGAGGGGGCCCAGCGAACTGATGCCCCCCGCATTTGTGGCGTTCTTGACAAAAACATCAACGGTTGCGCGACCAAAATCGACCCCGGCACGCAGATCGACGACGTCATACGAGGGTATATTTGCCCGGCGACCGTACGTCGCCCGATATGTCTGGTCGAAGCCACCCACCTGCTTCGACAGGAAGCGGAGTGAGCCACCGAAGAACGCTTCAGTTGAACCCGACAGGTTCCACCGATAGTCTGCGTTTACACTGGCCGAGTATTCGGGGGTAAACGGCAGCCTGTCGCCAGTAAGCCCACCTGCCGCTGGCGCATCCGACGTAAGCCGGGCGTTTGTGTAGGCGCCATTCGCCGAAACAACCAGGCCAGGCGTGGGCCGCGCAACGAGGGTCAATTCGGCACCGTCGCTCTTCGCGGTGCCACCGTTGCCATTGTAGTTGAACGGTCCACCCGCGGTCTGGATCGACGTCAACAGCTGAATGCGGGACCAGTCGATGTGGTAAACGCTGAGATCAATCGACAACTTGCGATCCAGCGTTTCCGCTTTGAAGCCAGCTTCATAGTTGATCGTTTCGTCCGACTGGTAAGAGCGTGCTGATGCAGGCGCTCCGGGTCCGAGGGCATTGGGGCCCCCCGGGCGAAACCCCTTCGCAACCCGTGCATAGAGAGACGCGTGGTCTCCAAATTTCACCTTGGGCGCGACGGAATAGGTAAATACATTTTCTGACGATGGCTGTGTGAAGGCCGACGCGCCACCAACCAGCGCGCCGTCGAGCGCTTGCGAGGCAGACTGTTGATTATGACTGTACCGTCCGCCGAAATCGACGCCGAAGCTGCGCCCGAGATGAAGTGTCGCATTGGCAAAACCGGCAGTTTCTTCGTATTTCGAGTTCAGATTGACAATTGCGAGCAGGGGTAAGGTCGCAGTCGGGATTTCGGTCAGTGACCCCGGAACCACCGGAACATATTGCTGGAAAATCAGACCTTTTTCGTTTGAGTAAAATCCTCCGACCAGCCACTCAAACGTATCGCTCTTCGCCGATGCAAGACGGATTTCCTGCGTGAATTTTTCCAAATTGGTGTTTTGACGCAAATAGAGCTCGTTGGGTACCTTGAAGATACTGTTGATGAGAGCACTTAATTGGAATGTCTCATCCTGTCGGATCGATTGCTTCTGCGTGCTGTAGGTCGACGCCGAGGTCAGTGTAGCAAAACCCAGATCGAAGTCGGCCGTCGCGTTGTAGACCCGGTAATTGATATTTCGGAAAGGCTGAACGAAGATCGACTGGGTCGGACGCCCGTACAGTTGTTCGAGCGTTGCTGGATCAGCTTCGACAGTCGTTGGCGCGTTGGTTTCGATGTTCTGCAAAAGGGCATTCAGCCGCAGTGAGAAAGTCTCGCTCGGTTTGAATAGCAGCGACAGTCTGCCGCCGTAGCTGCGCGAATCGTTGATGCCACTGCTGACACGCGATCCCGCGGTGCCGATCGAGTCGATAAAACCTGTGGTGCTGCGATAGAACCCGGAGCCCCGCACTGCCAACGTTGAACCAAGTGGCACATTGACGACCGCGTTGCCGAAATAGGATAGATCGCCGCCCTTGACGCTTTCCACGCCGGCGCGGCCGCGAGCACTGATTTTTGCCAAGTCAGGAGCAGCTGTCACAAACTTGAACACACCACCCAGCGAACTCGATCCGTATAACGTGCCCTGGGGACCACGCAGAACTTCAAGGCGAGCAACGTCGAACGTGTCGAAGTCTCCTGCCAAAATTGCTCCGTTCGCCAGACCGCTGCTCGATCCAAACGGCGCCTCGTCAAGATAGACCGCGACAGTCGAGGCGACGCCGCCCGTGTTAAGACCGCGCACTGTGAGACGCGCCTGGCCAGGCGTATCCTGTGTGACCGAGACGCCCGGGATCAGTTTGAGGTAATCCTGAAATGTCGTGGCTTGCTGGCTTCGAAGCTCATCACCCGACACGACCGTTACGGACTGCGGCACATCGATTAACAACTGCTCACGCTTTTGCGCGGTCACGACGATATCACTGTCGCCGGCGCGGGCGCCATCGGCAGCCGTTTGAGCCATCGCGGGAGCCGCGAGCGATGCGGCGGTGACTGCCGCTGAAAGCAGAAACGAAACGCGCGTTTTCATAGTATTCCCCCGTATTAACAACCGCAGACCAGCAATACGGTTCTTTTGACCGCCAGGTTCTAGATAGGATCATATTGTCCCGATCAGAGACTTGTCAATCTAATTCGGTTCACGATCTACCATACGGACTGGGCGCGCGAGCGCCGCCAGAAGAACTGCCGCAACTGACGCGAGCACCGCCAGCAACATAAAGAATGGTGCGGGACTCATCTTGCTCCATAACGTGCCGACAAGTCCCGCGCTCAGGCTGCCCGAAAATGTAATCAGAAACCACGACGCGACGGTCGTTGCGCCGAGATTTAGCGGTGCAAGCCGTGCGAACAGCCCGAGGCCGGTCGGTAGGATGAAAAGCTCGCCGAGGGTGAACACTACGAAAAATGCCACGAGCCAGACCCAGCTGGCGCGGTGCGCTCCGTCGAACCAGACCAACACTGCCAGTGACAGATAAGCCAAAGAGACAATTGCAGCGCCGGTTGCCATCCTGCGGGCAGGCGAAGGTTCGCTACGCGCTGCAGTTTTCCGACTCCACCAGGCCAGCAGTGGCGGCGTCATCATCATGACAAACAGCGGATTGAGCGATTGGAACCAGGTCATTGGAATCTGCCAGCCGCCTGCGCCGCGGTCGACACCCGTGTCAGCCCAAAGCGCGACGGTATTCCCTACCTGCTCGTAGGCGGCGCGGAAAATTGTCACCGACAAGCCGATGCCGAGCAGAACCAAAATAGTCTGGCGGTCGAAGCTCCCTCGGCTAACCGTGGCGCCCGGCCCATTAACAATTGCCGGCTCTGGAGGAAGATACCGCTGTCCGCTAAGATAGACGACCAGCCCCAGCAGCATCCCGATACCCGCGAGTCCGAAGCCGTAATGCCAGCCGTAGAGTTCACCGACGGTTCCGCAGATCAGGGGCGCGAGGAACCCGCCAATGTTGATGCCGACGTAATAGACATTATAGGCCCAGCCGCGTCGTGGGTCGCCGCGTTCGTAAAGGTCGCCTACCTGGCTCGGCAAGCTGGGCAGGAACAGGCCGTTGCCGAGAGCGATCGTCGCCAGCGCAACGTAGAACAGCGGCGCGAAGGTCATCATGAAATGCCCCGCCGCCATGACGCTTGCACCGATGATGATAGCCCGCCGTTTGCCGAGGAACCGGTCTGCGATTACCCCCCCGAAGATGGGCGTAAAATATGCGCAAGCAGTGTAAGTACCATAAATGAAGGACGATTGACCCTGACCGAGCAGCAACTCCTTGGTCATGTAATAGACCAATAGCGCCCGCATGCCGTAGTATGAAAACTGCTCCCACATGTTGGTGAGAAACAGCACCGTCAGCCCGCGCGGCTGTCCGAACCAGGTCGATGTCGTGGGTGCCGTCATGCGACAGCGACACCCGACCCCCATACTTCGGGACCCGACCACACGTCGCCGGCGACATAGCGCACGCTGGGTTGCCGGTCGGCGGCGAGGAATGTCGGACCATCGAGATCGACAAGGTCGCATAGCTGACCAAGGACGAATGCAGGCGCCATCGCAAGGCTCGTCCCGACCATATTGCCGACCATCACGCCAAGTCCGAGCCTCCGTGCTTCGGACGCCATCAGCAGCGCTTCAGTTAAGCCACCGCACTTGTCGAGCTTGATGTTGACGACATCAAATCGCCCGACTGCTGCCGCCAGATCGGCGAACGACAACAGGCTCTCGTCCCCCGCAATCGGGATGACCGAGCGGTAGCCGTCGAGGTCGCTTTCTCTGCCAATCGCGAGTGGCTGCTCCAGCAGCGAAACATCCGCTTCGTGCAGCCCGGCGATAAGTGCGTCTAGATCGCTGATCGCGAAACCCTGATTGCCGTCGACGCCCAGCCAGGCATCGGGTCGTGCCGCGCGAATGGCTCTCACCCGGGCGAGGTCCAGGTCGAGGTCACCCGTCAGCTTGACCTTGATCGAGCGAGCTTCTGTATAGGCAACTGCCCCAGCCGCCATCACTGCGGGGTCGTCCGCCCCCAGCGTAAAGGTCGTTCGCAGTGGCTTGGGTTCGGACTGTCCCGCCAATGCCCACACGGGTGTGCCGGCACGCGCCGCTTCGAGCTCCCACAACGCACAGTCGACGGCATTACGCGCCCCCCCAGGAGGCAGGATATGACGCAGCTCGGCTCGGCTCGGCCCGCCCTCGATCGCTGCCCGAGCGCACTCAAGAGCCGCCGTCATGTGTGGCACATCGTCGCCCAGGTAAAAGACGCCACCTCCTTCTCCACGTCCCCGCTGTTCTCCGTCGTCGAGCGTGACGACGACAACGTCCGACGTTTCGAACACATAACCCGAGATACGGAATGGCTTTGCCAGCCGCAGCGTTTCGGTTTCGAAAGAAAGTTTAATGTGCGCCATCAGTAATTGCTCGTGAGCGTAGTCAGGTGGAACGCCACTGCGACATACAAGAGGAGGAGCGTTCCGAGGAAAACGAGCGATGACCACAGCTTCCGCTTCCAGTCACGTCCGTCGGTCCATGTCAGAAACAGGTTCCAGCCCGACATCAGCGTTGCGCCGAAAAACACCACAATGCTGAAGAACTCGAGTGCGAGCAGGAAGACCGGCGACGTCGGCCCGGGCGACGATAAGATACCCATGATCAACGCGAGCCAGCCTCCCAGCGTTACGATGACGAGCCCTGCCATCAGCCGCGTGGCGCGCGCGGCCTTTAGCGCGCGCCCGACCAGCGTGCTCGGCGCGCCAAAATTGCGGCGGACGGCCCAGCCAATCGGCCAATAGGCAAAGGTGGCGAGCATGATGGCTAAACTGACGTAGAGTGCGGGCATGAGCCACCGCGCAGAATAGGCAAAGGGAACGCGCTCAAATACCTCAAACGGTGCAGCCAGGTCCATGACCCAGCGTACGACCTTTCCATCAACAACCTTGGCGGCGACGCGATCGTGCCCGTACATGTCGCGCCAGACGAACGGCGCGATCTCTACCCACTCACGCGGCCGCCCACCCGCGCTTTTAACCGGAAGCACCAGCTCGCCCTTCGGTCCCGGGGCGACATGGTCCTGCCCCAGCAGCCACATGAACGCGGACAGGAACGACTTGTCCGATCGACGCGATGCCATCCAGTCGCCTGCCATCATGCGAACGTGTTCAGACGCCGTCTTGGCATCGACGCGGCCGTCTGCGGCGGCGATGTTCGGCAAATATCGGTCGGCAAAGTCCTCGAACACGGCGGTGCGCAGCGCGCCGACCGCACCGGCCCGGCCCGGGCTGTTGAACGAGACGAAGAAACCCACATTGTCGCGCTGGAACAGGTGAAGAGAGGTGTGGAACGCGTTGGTGTCGCCCAAGTGACCGATCACCTCGCGCCCGTTGATGTTGGTCTCGAAGAAACCAAGTTCCATCCGGTTGAGCGGCGGCATGAGCGACAGGGGATCGACCTTGTCGAGCGGGCTATCGTGCATCATCGCCGCCGTCTCGGGCTTGAGCAGCCCCGCGCCGTTGTTCAGGTGCGCGATCATGAAGCGCCCCATGTCGGTCCCCGACGCCGACAGCGCGCCCGCGGGCGCCGGGATCACGAATTCGAATTTACCCGCGATGCCGGGTTTTGGATAGGCGGTCGCCATCTGTGGCGCGAGTTTAGCCGGAAGCGGCTGGCGGAAGGTCGCGTTGCGCATGCCTAGCGGTGCAAAGATATGCGCGTCGAGATAGTCGTCGAATGGCTGGCCCGACACGCGCTGGACGACATAGCCCGCAAGCGTGGTTGCCCAGTTCGAATAAGCGGGCGTGGTGCCGGGCGCGAAGATGCGAGCAGGTGTCCAGCGCTTGATATATCGGTCGAGCGGCATGAAGTCGTTGGGGTCTGTCGAAATGATCCCGTTGGCCGCTTCCTCGAAGCCGGCGGTATGCGTCATGACCTGGCGCATAGTGACGGGTTTCCCTTGATACGCCGGGATCTTGAAATCAAGGTAGCGATTGATGTCGGCGTCGAGGTCGATCTTCCCTTGTTCGACCTGTTGCATGACGGCTGTCCAGGTGAACAGTTTGGAGACCGACCCCGGTCGAAACAGCGTGCGATCGGGATCGACCGGCGTCCGCTTGGCAACATCGGCATAGCCGAAACCGCGCGACGTCAGGATCTTGCCATCCTTGACTACAGTCACCACTGCGCCGGGTATATCGCCACTGCGGAGCGCATAGGGCATGTAACCATCGAGCCACGTATCCACGTCTTCCTTGGTCAGGGGTTTTGTTCCAGCCGTCGAAACCGGGCTGGCGGGTAGTATTGAAGTCTGCTTGGCAGAGGGAGGCCCGAGGGCTGCTGTCTCGACATCGCGACCTTGCGCGAGGCTGGTGAGCCCGAACAGCAGCGCCATACCTGCCAACGTCGATTTCCACGTCTTCATGTCCAAACCCCCACTCATGACAGGTTGCGCCGGACTTGCCGGAATGGCCGGCGCGCATTACAACCTCAT
>JAYVVA010000039.1:0-8486 GCA_043787435.1 Sphingomonadales bacterium
AACTTCTCCTGGAAGAACCCAAGCGATTTGATGCGGTCTTCCGAACGCTTGACCGAGAGCGCGTTGAACGCGTCCCCTTCGGCCAGGCGGAACTCACGGCGGATGACCTTGTCAACGGTCAGCGTGTTGCCGTTAACGTTAATCGCTTCCACGTACACGCGCGGCGTTTCACCGACACGGAACGTGATGTTCATTTTGCGTTCTTCCTTGTTCCGGTTGAACACAGGATCGACGTTGGCAAAAGCATAGCCGAACAGACCAGCCGTCTTGGTGATATTCTCGACTGTATCCTCGACGGCTTTGGCGTTGTACCAGTCGCCTGTCTTCATCGGGATCTGGCTCTTGATTAAGTCGGGCTTGAAGTCGCGAATTTCGCTCTCTGCCAAAACGTCGCCGAATTTATAGCGCTCGCCCTCCTCGACCACATAGGTCAGGATAAAGTCGCGCTTGTCGGGGGTCAGCTCGGCCACCGCCGAAATAACGCGGAAATCGGCATAGCCGTTCGTCAGGTAGAACTGGCGCAACTTGCCCTGGTCGTAGGCGAGGCGGTCGGCGTCATAGGTGTCGCGCGAAGAAAACAGGCGCGTGATCGACGATTCCTTTGTTGCCATTTCGCCTTTCAGCCGGCCATCCTTAAACACCGTGTTACCGATGATATTGATACGTCGGACCTTGGACTTCGGCCCCTCGCTGATTTCATAGACAATATCGACGCGGTTCTGGTCGAGCATGACCATCTTGGGCTCAACCGTCGCAGCAAACCGACCCTGACGACGGTACAGCTCGACAATCCGGCCGATATCAGCGCGAACTTTGCTTCGCGTGAAAATCTGGCGAGGCGCAAGTTTCAGCTCCTTTGAGAGCTTGTCTTCCTTGATGCGTTTGTTGCCCTCGAAAACGATACGGTTGATGACCGGGTTTTCGCGGATCAAGATCGTCAGTTTTCCGCTGTCGTCGCGAATCTGTGCGTCGGCGAACAGTTCGGTGGCAAACAGGTCTCGGATCGCTTCGTCGAGACTTTCGCGGGTGTAAGGACCGCCGGGATGCAGCTTCAGATACGACCGCACGGTCTCGGGCTCAATGCGCTGAGAGCCTACAACCTGGATCGACGAGATCGTCCCACCATCCGTCGCGGGTGCCGGAGGTGGCACCGGCTCGTGCGTCAGATCGACAGGAGTCGGACGGGCAGGCTTTTGGGCGAGCGCTACCGTTGGTAATCCGGCCAGCATCGTGCCGACCATAAGCAACGACAGCGTCCGGCGACCGTAAAGACCCATGCAATCTGCTTTCAACTCAAATCCCGCCACTTGTCATTAATGCCGCCACGCCCTGCCCGATGCTTAACCGGCAATCAACCCGGGAACCGGCCGAGCAGACCGAACCCGGCCAGATCGTTGATTGTCACGAACACCATGAAGGCAAGAAGCACGAGAAGACCGGACCGGTATGCCCATTCCTGTGCTGCCAACCCCACCGGTTTCCGCCGGACAGCCTCGATTGCATAGAAAGCGAGGTGACCGCCATCAAGAGTGGGAATTGGCAGCAGATTGATGAACCCCAGATTTATCGACACCATCGTCATGAAGAATAGAAAGCTGACAAAGCCCAGTTGCGCGACAACATTAGACGTCGCTGCCATCTTGACGGGTCCGCCTAGTTCCTTGATCGACCGGTTTCCGGTGATGATCTGCCCGAGCGCAACGACCATCGTACGCACCGACTGAGCCGTGAATCGAGCCGCTGCTCCCGGCAGTTCCAGCGGGGACAAGCGAACGCGCTCGATCGACGCGGGACCAACACCGATCCGTCCTGTCGGAATTCGAACACCTGTAATATCCTTCACGTCTTCGCGCCGGGGTGTAATGTCCAGAAGCAGCCGGGCACCCCCGCGATCGATGACGAACCGTGTCGGCAGCTCTGCGCGCGCCTGGACGATCAGGCCAATGTCTTCGAATCGCTCGATCGACTGCCCATCGACCGACACGATGCGATCGCCCAGCTTGACACCTGCCGCGTGCGCGGACGAATTCGCCGTGAACATGCCGACCTGCGGTGCGATACGCGGCTCACCATATACCCCAAACAGCCCCGCCAACATTGTAACGGCAAACAGAAAATTGACTGCGGGCCCGGCCAGCACGATCAGAGCGCGTTGCCACACCGACTTTGCCTGGAACGTCTGATTGCGTTCTTCCGCAGGCAGCGACAGCCATTCGTCGCTTGGCGTGCTCGCCGCACTCATGTCGCCGGCGAATCGCACGTAACCGCCGAGCGGCATCCAGCCGATCCGCCAGTTCGTGCCTCGCTTATCGGTCCAACCAGCAACGGGCCGCCCAAAGCCGATCGAGAAGACGTCGGCACGAACGCCGAATATCCGGCCCACGAGATAATGGCCCAGCTCGTGAATGACGACGAGGGGAAAGATGGCGAGGACGAAAAAAATGATCGCCCAAAGAAAACCTGGAATTTGGATCATGCGGCCATGTCTTCCAGAAAGGCGGCGGCAATACGGCGGGCCTCGTCGTCAACTGCAAGTACATCGTCGACAGTTACGGGTGCCGGCGGATCGTAACGATCGAGAACATCGGCGACGGTCCGAGCAATGTCGAGAAACCCGATCGATCGCTTGAGGAAGGCGGCCACCGCAATCTCGTTGGCGGCATTTAATACTGCCGGACGCGCACCGCCTGCTGCAAGCGCGGCGATGGCCAGGCCAAGTGCGGGAAAACTGTCGAGATCGGGTGCTTCAAAATCGAGTCGGCCAATGGTTGCGAGATCAAGGGGTATGCACGGGGTTTCCATCCGGTCGGGCCACGCTAGGGTCGAAGCTATTGGAATGCGCATATCCGGGGACCCAAGCTGCGCAATCGTCGAACCATCGACATAATCCACCATCGAGTGAATCACGGATTGCGGATGAACAACGACGGCAAGCTCATCGGGACGGCACGCGAACAAGTGCTTGGCCTCGATCAACTCCAACCCCTTGTTCATCAGCGTTGCTGAATCGATCGAGATTTTTGCGCCCATTGACCAGTTGGGATGCTTGACGGCCATTTCCGGCGTCACGTGTTCCATGTCCTTACGGGTCCAGCTTCGAAACGGGCCGCCGCTTGCCGTCAGCACGATGCGACGAACGCGGTCACGGGGAGAGCCGGCCAGACACTGGAAAATCGCATTATGTTCGCTATCGACGGGAAGTAATTCGGCGTGCGACTGCGCCGCGACGGCAGTCATGACGTCGCCGGCAGAAACCAGTGACTCCTTGTTGGCTAGCGCTACCGTCCGGCCGCAGCGGAGCGCTGCGAGCGTAGCGGGCAGCCCTGCACAGCCAACGATCGCTGCCATTGTCCAGTCAGCACCGCGGCATGCAGCTTCGGTGACGGCTTTAAAGCCGCTGGCAACTTCTGTCGGGCTGCCAGCAAGCGCTTCCTTCAATGCGCTGTAAAGCGAAGCTTCGCCGATCACCGCGAGTTCGGCGTTGGTCGCCAGGGCCACTTTCGCAAGACCAGCCACGTTCCGATGCGCAGTCAACGCGACCACTTTGAACTTGTCGGGTGCCCGCAGGATAAGGTCGAGTGTCGAGCTACCAACCGATCCGGTCGCGCCAAGAATGGAGACGGTGCGACGTGTCATGCGGGCACGTTCCAGGCCACCACAATGCCGAACAGGATGGCGACGGGTAAAAGCCCGTCGATGCGATCGAACAGCCCGCCGTGGCCGGGAATAAGAATACCTGAATCTTTTATCCTGGCGCGCCGCTTCAACCAGCTTTCAAAGAAATCACCGGCCTGCGCGACGGCTGCGATCAGGACGCACGCAACGAGACTCGCGGGCAGATATAATTCCCAACGTGTCGGCGGCAGGTCGAGTTTCCACCAGAACGCGCCGAGCACGACCAGCATCACGCTCACCGAACCGCCTGCAAAACCGGCCCAGGTCTTTGATGGACTGATAGAAGGGGCAATCTTTGGCCCACCGATCGCGCGCCCGGCTGCATAAGCACCAATGTCCGTCGCCCAGACGACACCGAACAAAAGCATGGCGATAAAAAACCCATCGTCGGTATTGCGTACCAGCCACAAGCTGGAAATCGCTGCCCCAAAATACACGAGGCCAAAAATCATCCAAAAAATGCGCGCCCATCTCGAGTGCCAGCCCGCCCAGATCATGCGCGTGTATTCGCGCGACAGGATCACCGCCCCCACGAAAAGAAGCGCGGCAAACCACGCCGACCCCATCCAGAGGTCACCGAGCACGAGGGCGGCCAGAATAACGCCCGACAGAATTCGCCTGGTCACCTCACTCATGGAATTGGCCTAAAGCCCCCCGAAGCGGCGTTCGCGCCGGTGGAAGGCCCTAATCGCATCTTCTAGCGCTTCTGCACCGAAATCAGGCCATAACGTGTCCACGAACAGCAATTCGGCATAGGCTGCCTGCCAGAGCATGAAATTGGATAGCCGATGCTCCCCAGAGGTACGGATCAGCAGATCGACCGGCGGCAGGTCGCCTGTATCGAGCGCAGCCTCGACGGCCGCCGCGTCGATATCGGCAGGATCGCACCCCGCCAATTTGCGTGCAGCGCGCACGATCTCGTCTTGCGAGCCATAGTTGAGGCCAATGACCAATGTGGACCCGATGTTCGACGCCGTCCGCGCCAAGGCGTCATCGATGAGATCGACGAGGTCTGGCGCGAATGCGGTGTGGTCGCCAATGACACGCAGGCGGACCCCCTCGCGGGTCAGCTCGTCAAGGTCCGACTTGATGAAATGCCGCAGCAACCCCATCAGATCGCTGACTTCTTCAGCCGGCCTCCGCCAATTTTCTGAAGAAAACGCGTAAAGCGTCAGCACATCGATACCAAGCGATCGCGCCGCGCGGCTAACGGTACGGACCGTCTCGATCCCCTTGCGGTGCCCGGCGACCCGCGGCAAGTGCCGCGCCTTGGCCCAACGTCCGTTGCCATCCATAATAATGGCGACGTGACGAGGCGTGGCCGGATCGGACCCAGCGGCAGGTTTGTTGCTGGGCGCAACGGCGTTCACTTGCCGAGAATTTCCTTTTCCTTTGCGGTCGCCGTGGCATCGATGTCGGCGATCGTCGCGTCCGTCATCTTTTGGACTTCGGTTTCGGACCGCTTGCGGTCATCCTCGCTGATTTCGCTCTTCTTCTCGTCGATCTTGAGCGCATCCATGCCGTCGCGGCGAACATTGCGAACGGCAATTCGTGCCTTTTCGGCATATTGACCGGCAAGCTTGGCCAATTCCTTGCGACGTTCTTCGGTGAGATCAGGGATCGGCAAGCGCAGCGTTGTCCCATCGACGATGGGGTTCAAACCGAGGCCTGCTGAACGAATTGCCTTGTCCACCGGGCCAACATTCGATTTGTCCCAGACCTGAACCGACAACAGACGCGGTTCGGGCGCGCTGACCGTCGCGACTTGGTTGAGCGGCATGTTCGCCCCGTAGACCTCGACCGTGACCGGATCGAGCAGATTCACCGACGCCCGACCCGTGCGCAGCCCGCCGAGATCACCCTTGAGCGAGTCGACCGCACCATGCATCCGGCGTTCTAGATCAGATTTATTAAACGCAGCCATTATCCATCCTCTCGGGTAACAATCGTTGCCACACCCTCACCTGCAAGAACTCGGGCAAGATTGCCCTGCTCGCGAATGTTGAACACGACGATTGGAATATTGTTGTCACGGCAAAGCGCGACGGCCGACGCGTCCATGACTTTCAAGTCGTTTGCGAGGACCGTCGAGTAGTTTATTGTTTCATAACGCTTTGCGGTTTTAACCTTTTTGGGATCCGCATCATAGACGCCATCGACAGATGTCCCTTTGAACAGCGCATCACACTTCATTTCAGCGGCACGGAGCGCTGCCCCTGTATCAGTCGTAAAAAACGGATTGCCCGTTCCGGCAGCAAAGATCACGATGCGGCCTTTTTCCAGGTGACGTTCTGCGCGGCGCCTGATGTAGGGTTCACACACGCTGGCCATGGGAATGGCCGACTGGACTCGCGTCTCGACGCCGATCGCCTCCAGCGCATTCTGCACTGCCAGGGCGTTCATGACGGTGGCTAGCATACCCATGTAATCGGCAGTAGCGCGCTCGAAGCCCTTTGCCGCTGCTGCGAGCCCGCGGAAGATGTTCCCACCGCCAACGACAACGCAGAGCTCGAAGCCCATTGCCTTGGCATTGGCAATCTCACCCGCGACACGCGCCGTGACTTCGGGGTCGATACTGAGCCCACCGGGCCCCATCAACACTTCGCCCGACAGTTTCAAGAGGATACGTTTGTAGAGAGGGCGACTCATTGGCAAGCAAGGCTTCCTTGAGAGTTATGCGGCGCGGACCCTAAGCCCACGCCGCGCACTTGTGAAGCAGCCCAATTAGGCGTTCTGCGGCACGCCCGAGGCTGCGGCGACTTCCGCCGCGAAGTCGCTTTCGGCCTTCGCGATGCCCTCACCGAGCTGAAAACGGACATAGTCGACCAGTGCGATGCTCCCACCTGCATCCGTTGCCGCGGCCGCAACGACGTCGGCAATCTTGGTCTTGTTGTCCATCACGAACAACTGGCTGAGCAGTGCATTTTCCTTGCGGAACTTGGCAATCGCCCCCTCGACCATCTTCTCGATGATATTAGTAGGCTTGCCGCTCTCGGCCGCCTTTTCCATCGCGATCGCGCGTTCACGGCTGACGAGCGCCTCGTCGAGCCCTTCTTCGTGCAACGCAGACGGGTTCGCCGCAGCGATGTGCATCGCGAGCTGCTTGCCCAGCGCCTCAATAGCTCCGGCGTCTGCGTTCCCCTCGAGCGCAACCAGCACGCCAATCTTGCCAAGGCCGGGAGCCGCAGCGTTGTGCACATAACTGACGACGGCGCCTTGATTTACGCTCAGCGTCTTCACGCGCCGCAGCGACTGATTTTCACCGATCGTTGCAATATTCGCAATGAGCATGTCCTGCACACTGCCCTCGCCCATGGGAGCAGCCCCGAGTGTTCCAATATCGTTGGCGCTGGTGTGCAAGGCGAGGGCCGTGACGTCACGCACAAAGGCCTGGAACTGATCGTTCTTGGCGACAAAATCTGTTTCCGAATTGACCTCGACAGCTGAACCCCTGGTGCCCGAGGTGGCAACACCAACCAGACCTTCGGCAGCAGTACGACCTGCCTTTTTTGCGGCTGTGGCCAGACCCTTGGTGCGGAGCCAGTCGACGGCGGCGTCCATATCGCCACCCGTCTCGTTAAGCGCCTTTTTGCAGTCCATCATGCCTGCGCCGCTCGTCTCGCGGAGCTCTTTTACCATCGCGGCTGTGATTTCGGCCATTTCGATCATCCTTATGAGATCCATTTCCACGAACGCGGGTATCCAAGTGCCTTCAGCAGCGGCCAATGCAGCAGGATTCCCGCGTGCACGGGAATGGACGCGTCTATGCTATGTAGCGACCGCTTCGGCAGCCGGCGCCTCGGCAGCGGCAGGCGCAGCGTGCGCGACGGCTTGGGCAAGCGCGGGTTCAGCGGGCGGTTCGACCATGGCGCCGAAATCCTGACCCTTGGCTTGTGCTGCCTGAGCCCCGCCTCGGGTGGCGGCCTGTGCCAGCGCTTCGCAGTAGAGGCGAATTGCTCGGCTGGCGTCATCGTTGGCAGGGACCGGGAAAGCGATCCCGTCCGGCGAGACGTTCGAGTCCAGAATGGCAACGACCGGAATACCCAAGACGTTGGCTTCCTTTATCGCCAACTCTTCCTTGTTCGCGTCGATCACAATCATGACGTCGGGAATGCCGCCCATGTCGCGAATGCCGCCGAGCGAAAGTTCGAACTTGTCGCGTTCACGGGTCAGCTGCAGGACTTCCTTCTTGGTGAGCCCCGTCGTATCACCCGACAACTGCTCCTCCATGGCCTTGAAGCGCTTGATCGAGTTGCTGATCGTCTTCCAGTTCGTGAGCATGCCGCCCAGCCAGCGATGGTTGACGAAATGCTGCCTCGACGCGCGCGCCGCATCGGCGATCGGATCCTGCGCCTGACGCTTGGTGCCGACAAACAAAACCTTGCCGCCAGAAGCCGCCGTTGAGGCGACGAAATCCAGTGCTCGTGCGAACAGCGGCACTGTCTGCGACAAATCGAGGATGTGAACGCCGTTGCGGTCGCCGAAAATATAGGGTTTCATTTTCGGATTCCAGCGGTGCGTCTGGTGTCCGAAATGTGCGCCAGCATCCAATAGCTGATGCATCGTGACGACAGGTGCCGCCATAATTAATTCTCCTTACCCGGTTGAACCTCTGGGGGGCGGAACCAAGGCAAGAACCTCGGCACCGGTATGATGCTCCCCATGTGGAATGGCGGAGCGCATAACTGGACGAGGCATGCTTGACAAGTGAAAACAAAACGAACAAAACATGAACATTGTAGATCCGGGAACAAAACGGGCCTGCGCGGGTTTTTTCTGTTGGGAGACGACGTGATGCTCTATCTTGTATC
>JAYVVA010000040.1:0-1672 GCA_043787435.1 Sphingomonadales bacterium
CGTGTTGTCCGCGAAGGAGATTCCTATGCTCAATAACCGCCTAGCTGCCGCAAAACTGATGGCAGAAAAAATTGCTGCGTGTGAAAATGCGATTGACGATGCACTGATTTGCGCCGCCGAGCTGACTTCGGCAACACCTGTTGCACGACGTCAGGCGAACCTGTCTCCGGTCGTATGTCAGGAAGCTCTGGCGCTTACGGGCGAAGCGCTGACTGCTCTCCATCAAGCGCGCGCCAAAATGGTCTCGGCTCACTTTGCTTTCGCCGAAATTCGGGATCAGATTGGCCTCGGGCCATACGCGACCGGCGATCTGTGGAAACTGCCTGCCGCAAAGCATCTGTCAATTGTTTCCGATAAGGTAGCCTAGGAGGCGTGACGTAACTCATGGGCAGCGTGGACGGATCATTCCTGATTGGCTTTATCTACGCCACGCTGCTCGTTGGAACTGTAGCCTATATTCTTGTCAGAGGCGGCATCGATGAACGCATTGTTGCCAGCACACTCGTTCTGGGGTCGCTCGACACATACCTGATTTATAAGTTCTTGGGTCAGAGCTTCACCGCACTTCAGCTGCCTATGCTCGTGAACGAGGCTGTGGTTCTGGCTGTCCTGCTAACAGTCGCATTATGGAGTAAGCGCTTTTGGCCCATCCCGGTCGCGTCGTTTCAAGTGGCAGCATTCCTGTCGCTCCTGACGCCCTACTTCGGGGAGAACATCTTCTCGCACGGCCTCGGCGTGGCACAGGGCGTATGGGCATATCCGCAACTGGTTACGCTGGTCTTGGGAACCGTACGCGGGAACAACAGGCGCACGGGGTTCAACACGCTCAGAACCTCCTAGCAAGACTGATCGGTCGCCTCGTCGATGACCCCCATAAGCTCAGCGGGAGACTGCTCGAGCGTTACGGCGACATCCCTTTGGTTATTACCGCTTTCGCCGGAGGCAAGTTTCCCTGGGCGGACGTCGTCCCTCGCTGTGTTGCGGAATATTTCGGTATTATCGCCGACACGGTGTGCCGCCCCGATTATGTCGAACCCATAAATTCACTGGACGTGACCTCCCCGGACGCGCTTTCGATCATGCTCAAGCGCGACATGCTTGACCTGAAAATCGAGGTATTCAGGGTAATTTTCTTGAACGGAAACAACGCCATCCTGTCCGATCAGGTGATGTGGACCGGCACTGTAAATAGTGTCCAGGCTCACCCCCGCGAGGTCATAAAACAGGCGATTTTGCTCGGCGCAACCGCGATCATACTTGCGCACAATCATCCCTCCTCCCCTGCCTATCCAAGTGCCACAGATCTTTCGATAACAAGGAACATCGTTGTGGCGTGCGCAGCGATTGATGTGGAAGTCCATGACCATATGATCATCGCGCGCGATGGCGCATTCAGCATGCGATCTGCCGGCATTCTCACGCGCATGAAAGAACGCGGTTTGTTTCAGTAATTCGCAGACAAACGCTGGGACCGGCGGCTAGTGAGCGTCGTTCGCCCCCATGGCGAGGGAATTAGGCGACGGCGCTTCGCGCGGCAGGACACAAATTGCGTGATCGAGCAATGACGCCGACTGATGTGCACCAACGGTATCGAGCAGTTGGAGCGCTTCGATCATCAATTTCTGCGCATGCCGTATGACGGTCTCGTGGTCGGCCGCATGGTCACCAAATT
>JAYVVA010000041.1:0-3589 GCA_043787435.1 Sphingomonadales bacterium
AGATCGTCGATCAAATGCATCATTGGGTTCGGCGTGACTTTGAATCCCCAAGGATTCGGCGCTTCAGTATTGGGCAAGGGGCGCTCGATCTGATCAGTAAGGGGAAGGATGCGCGTACTGATGGCAAAATGGCGTAGCCGGTGCTCCGCATAGGCGAAAGGGTGGCTCATGATGGCGTGCGCCCAGCTTGAGTAGGGATTGATACCTCCCGGCGCGATATTATCGTTCCAGGCACTGAAGCCGAGCGGGCATTCAGGGTTGACCCAATTCGAGTAGGAGTCCCATTTGTCGGGACGGTAGCAGGTGTGGTTCGCCGCCACGGGGTCGCGAACGCTCAACTCTTCGGGAAACACGCTGACCCCGCTGTTTTGGGTGATGCCACCAAGGTCGAAAATGATCAGCGACAATTCGACGCCGCTCGGACGCGCACCGATCATTCGATTGGCGATAGGCATCGCCGCCATAAGCGCCAAAGTCGTGACTGAACTCAAAAGAACCAGTCGAGGCCATCGGGCCCGCCACGCGGGCGGCAGGAGAGCGACCATTAAAGGTAGACACGCAGCAAAAGCATTGAACCGCAGTGTTGCTGCGAAAAAAAGAATTCCCGCGGCAACCAGGCCACTCACAAGTCCACCGCGATCTTGACGGAGCGCGATCAACCCGGCTCCTGCAAGGAGCGCGCCCGCCATCAGACAGTCCTTGAGGACCATGCCGGTCAGCGCAAAGCCCAGCGGCCACAGACCGCAGCACAGCAGTGCCCACGAAACGCGGCGTCGGCCGCGTCGCCAGAACGCGACGGCGATTGTTGTCCAACCGCCCCAATATAGTGCAAGTTGAAGTACGAGCATCGAAGCCGGTCCTGGGCAGATAGGGATCGCTTGACGCCAAATGAGCTCCATCGTCGGGGGATGCCAGTCGTCCATCATGCCGCTCAGTGCCTGTGTGTATTGGCGCACCGCATCCCAGGTCATGAGGCCCGGCCAATAAGCCGATGCGGTAACTGTCGCGGCCAACAGCGCGGCGAGCGGCAAGCCAAACACGCCGGGATCGAAACCAGACCTTTTCGTCGTCGCGCCGCTGTCCATGCCTCTATTTCTGGCAAGGGGTTTGCTGGGTCAAGCACCGCGCGCCGAGGTGGTCGCTCAACGGGAAACTCGCAATCCACGCCTCGGATGCGGGCTGCCGCTTGGAAGTTCGAGCGGGCCTCAGGCGCGCGATGGCGACTTGATCGCCGGGATAAGCCCGATGTCGTTCCGGTACCCCGTTCGACAGCACTTTTTCCTGAATATCGACAAGGATCTGTCACGACCGACTTGAACCTTGGCCGCGACACGCCCAATAATAGAGGGCGAAAATAATAGGGTGGAAAATGCTAAAAATTTACTTGGCGATTTTCGCCATCTCACTCGTGGGCGGGCCCTCCACTGTGAACGCTCAGAGTCGCCACGGAGGATTTGGTCAATCAGGAAGTCGGTTTGGTCATGTTTTCGGAGGTCTTGGCGCAAGTCGTCCCCATGGACATTATGCCAACCTTCATGCCGGCCATCACCGCGGCTGCCACTATTGCTGAAGCATCAGGGCCATTTTCGGCGTCTGCGCTCTCATTCGACACCTTTATTGACGGCCGCCGAGTAAAATGACAACCCTTAATCGCGTTCTCTTGTGGCTAGGCCCCCTGGTGATTTCGTTCGCTCCATCACAAGCTCGCCCTCCGCGGGCGACGATCGCGCTTACGTTCGACGATCTTCCTGCGTTGACGATTCTCAAAGATCAGGCCTCAGTCAATTATCTGAATACCAAACTGCTCAAGGGACTTAAAAGACATAAGATTCCAGCTATCGGCTTTGTAAACGAATCCAAGCTCGACGAGCTCGACCGGCCACAGCAAATCCGCATCCTTGAGCGTTGGCTCGATGCGTCCATGGACTTGGGCAACCATACGTTTTCGCACGAATCTCCCAATATTTTGGGTGCTGCGTCTTATACCGCCGATATTGCCAGAGGAGAGCCTGTAACGCGCGGCTTGCTCGCGGCGAAGCATCGCCGCATCGGCTGGTTCCGGCACCCATACCTAGAAACGGGCACACCAGAAGCTGTAAAAAGGGAAATCAACGATTGGTTGCGGGCACATGGTTACCGCATCGCCCCCGTTACGATCGACGCTAACGATTGGGAGTTCGCCGAACCCTATGAGGATGCCGTTGCCCGTCAGGACGACACGCGGCGCAAACACATACGCGCGGTGTATCTTGATTACACAGCAAAATCGCTTCGCTGGTATCGCAGCGCCGCCCGTGCGTTATTCGGTCGCGACATTGCCTATGTCATGCTTTTGCATGCAACCCGTCTTAACGCGGATTCGATCGATGAACTCGCCCGGATTCTCAAGCGCGAACAGTTGACGTCCGTCACCCTCGAGCAAGCCATGAACGATCCAGCCTATCGTACGACGGACCCCTATGCCGGAAAGGACGGTATCGAATGGCTCGAGCGCTGGTCAATGTCGCTCCACAAGGACCTGCCCTGGAACACCTATCTCGAAGTGCCGAAAGAAATCGAACAGGCGTACGACAAGGTCGATAGCGATCGCTGATTGGTGGCACTACGAATTCGTTTTGAATTCGCCAGTGACTCGTCCGACGGTTCTGCAATCATCTTCCTCGGCCGAGAACGGCAGTCCTGTCGGCTCGGTTCGGTAAGACTCTCGTCAACTGGTCGCGCCGTTGCCTTGCCCATCGTTCATGGTCATCACGAAAACCAGACCGAGGCCGCCGAGACCTCTGTGCACGACCAACCTGCCGTCATGCGCGCGGGCCACGCGCTCAACGATCGAAAGACCGATCCCCGATCCTTCGACGTCGCGTCCAGCGCCGCGCCACAATCGATCCTTCAAACGCGAAAAATATGCCTCAGGAATCGAGTTTCCATTGTCTGTGACACTGACTTGCAGGCCGGGACCACTCTTGACCACAATTGACGTCCCACGAGTCGTATGGCGGGTGGCGTTATCGATGAGATTTTCGAGGGCCAGCGTCAGTGCATCTGGATAGCCGTTTATGCGTGCTGGACCGCAGTCGTTTTCGAACGAGATTGTCCTTCCGGACCCCAGAACGCTCAGTGCGCGGTCCGCGACGACTCCCTCAGCCAGTGCGTGGAGATCGACCGATATCCCGCTACCGTCGATCGGTCGCTCAAGCTCGGCCAGCGAAAGTAGTTGGGAGATAACACGCGCGGCTCGATCAACGGCCGACATCATCGCCGTGCGGATCGCAGGTTCGACTACGGCGTCGGCACGGAGCCGGACGATGGCAAGCGGCGTGCGCAGTTCGTGCGCGACATCCGCAGCGAAGGCAGCGTGCACATAGATTGCCTCCGCGAGCCGGTCGAGCGCGGCGTTTGTGGCTTCAGCCAGCGGCTCGGCCTCGAGCGGCAGCAATCCCCGCGGCAGGCGCGTCGCCAGCGTGCGCGGACCGATCGTTGCCGCGATCGCGGATACTGCCCGCATGCGCAACGTCAATCGACGCGCCAGGAACGCGCCGATCAACGGCACGAGCGCGGCAACTGGCAGCCCGATCAGCGCAAACCTTGG
>JAYVVA010000042.1:0-2818 GCA_043787435.1 Sphingomonadales bacterium
CAGTCATAGCCGCTTTGCGACGAGGGAAGAACAGTGCTTCGACAAAACTTGGGTGCTGCGTCTATGGAGCGCAGCATGACTTCCCCGCCCGCCATCGAAGCCTTCGGCCTCGTCAAGACATTTGGAACCACCCGCGCAGTCGATGGGATTGACCTCTGCGTGCCAGCGGGCAGCATATTCGGCGTGCTCGGCCCCAATGGAGCCGGCAAGACGACGACCCTGCGCATGCTGCTCGGCATCATCGACCCCGATGAAGGGCATCGCCGTGTGCTGGGGTATGATCGCCCGCTCGAAGCGGCACCGCTGGTCGGTTACTTGCCCGAGGAGCGCGGCCTCTATCCGTCAATGACGGCACGCGAGGCAATTGCCTTTATGGGCGCGCTGCGCGGCTTGCCGCTTGCCGAAGGTCGCCGACGCGCGGACGCGTTGCTCGAAGAACACATGCTCGGCCATGCCGCCAAGAAGACGGTGCGCACCTTGTCGAAGGGAATGGCGCAAACTGTACAATTGCTCGGCACGCTCATTCACAAGCCCAAGGTCATCGTTCTCGATGAGCCGTTTTCGGGGCTTGATGCTCTTAACCAGGGTCGACTCGAAACACTGATCCGGGCGCAGGCTGCCGCTGGCGCGACCATATTGTTTTCAACGCACGTCATCGCCCATGCCGAGCGATTGTGCGAGCGGATAGCAATCATTGCCGGCGGGAAGGTCCGCTTCGAGGGCGCAGTTGACGAGGCGCGTAATCGCCTGCGTCCTGTCGTTCGCCTCACGACGCGCGCGAGCGACGGCCCTTGGCGTATGGCGCTGCCTGTCGAGGCGGGCCAGTCCGGCAACGACTGGCGCTTCGAACTGCCGCACTCGGGAATCGAACCCCTGTTGAAGGCGTTGATCGACGGCAATGCCGGGATCGATAGCTTGTCAATCGAACGTCCCGGGCTTCACGACGCATTTGTCGCCATCGCGGGCGCTGAAGCCGCCGCTGCGCTCGACCAACCGACAGCCAAGGAGGCGCTGCTGTGAACCGGACCCAACGCCTGTTGAGTGCAGCGACAGTGATTGCCCGACGCGATTATGTCGCCACCGTCTGGTCGCGGTCGTTCCTATTGTTCCTCATTGGTCCGATGATCGCGGCACTGTTTGGCGGCGTGCTCGGCAAAGTGGGCGCGCAGACCGACGGGGTTGCATTGCAGCCGATACTCGTTGCGGTAGTCGACCAGAAATCGGAAGGACCGCTGAAGGCAGCCTACAAGCGCTTGAACGACCGGATCTCCGATCTGCCCGCGATGGACTTTGTGCGACCTTCGGGTGCACCTGCGTCGCAAGCTCGCGTCCTGCTCGGCGAATCCAAAACCAACATTGCGTTGGTGCTGACAGGCTGGCCGAGCGCCGCGCATATTACCGGCCCGCGAAAACAGGTCGACGCGCTGGCCCCGACGATGCGTCTCATCATGGAAGATACATTGGCCAGCGAGGCACTTGCCCGTGCGGGCTATCTCCGCCCCAAGCTCGATATCGGGTACAGCGTTGTCGATCCTGCTGCGGGCAAGTCCTCGATCAGCCGCTATTTCCTGGCCCGCAGCGCGCAGACGATCCTCTTCGTGCTGACCATCCTCCTTGCGGGCATGTTGCTGTCCAATCTTGTCGAGGAAAAATCGAACAAGGTCATCGAAGTGCTGGCAGCAGCCGTGCCCGTCGATGCCATTTTCCTCGGAAAATTGGTTGCAATGTTGGGTGTCTCGCTGACGGGCATCACGATTTGGGGGACGCTGATCGCGGTCGGCGTTGTTTCGGCGTATCATGGACAGCAGATCCCGCAACCTGGTACGGGATGGCCTCTGTTTGTGGCCTTGGGGGCTGCTTATTACGTCATGAATTACATGATCCTTGGCGGACTGTTCCTGGGGATTGGATCACAGGCTGCAACGGTGCGTGACGTGCAGACGCTGTCAATGCCGATCACCATGGCCCAGATTGCGATTTTCGCTGCGGCCTCGGCGGTGGTGAACGATCTCGATCAGCCGATGGGCCTGCTCGCCGCTGTCTTTCCGCTGACCTCTCCGTTGACGATGATCGCGCGTGCGGCCCAGGCGAATTTGCTGTGGCCCCACCTCGTCGCGCTGGTCTGGCAAGCGGTCTGGGTCATGGTCATCATTCGTTTCGCCGCGCGGCGGTTCAGAACGGGCGTGCTGAAGTCTGGAGCCCCGAGATCGGGCTGGCGGTTCGGAAAAGCCCGCGCCGCATCTTAGCCGAGCCGGACTTGAGTGACGTCACGAGCCGGATGGACGCTGCTCAGGTCAGAACGCGATGCCGACGAGCATCACGCCGGGATGAGTAGCCCTGCGAGCGCAGCCGACATCAGGTTCGCCAGACTGCCGGCCGCCAGCGCTTTCAACCCCAGCTTCGCAATCATCGGACGCTGGTTGGGCGCAAGGCTGCCGGTTGAGGCCATCTGAATCGCAATCGACGAAAAGTTGGCGAATCCGCAGAGCGCGAAAGTGATGACGGCGACCGTGCGTGGCGACAGGTTCTTCGTCCGACCGAGGTCGATGAACGCAACGAACTCGTTCAGCACGACCTTGGTTCCGAGCAACCCGCCCGCCGTCGCCGTCTCGTTTGCCGGGATATTGAGCAGGTACATAAGCGGCGACAGGATGGTACCGAGGATCATCTGGAAGCTGAGGTCGGGATGACCAAACCAGCTGCCCACGACGCCGAGCAAGCCGTTTGCGAGCGCGACTAGGGCAACGAAGGCCAAAACCATTGCCGCGACCGCAACCGCGATCTTCACGCCGGTTTGCGCGCCCATCGCAGCGGCCAT
>JAYVVA010000043.1:0-1820 GCA_043787435.1 Sphingomonadales bacterium
AACCAAGCATCCCAAAGAGGTCACGATTACATGTCAGTCACAAAATTAGCTTTCGCGCTCGTGGCTATTTTGGGAGCAACGCCCGCGTGGGCGCAGACCCCGCAGCCGGTCGCGCCAGAAGCTCGCAATTTCATGGTCGGCAAGATTCGCGTGACTTCGCTCCATGACGGAGGGCTGTCGATTCCCAATGATGCCAAAACATTCGGCGTCGACGCCGGCGCTTCCGCCGTCGCGTCGGTCCTGCGCGCACAGGGCCTACCAACAGACGCAATTCCGATTAGTATCAATTCGTTGCTCGTTCGCGTGCCCGGGCACGTCGCGCTGATCGATACCGGGCTGGGGCCGAAGGCCAAGAGCGCGTTGATCGCCAGTTTGGCGGCTGCGGGGGTTGCGCCGGGCGATGTTACCGACGTGCTCATTACTCACACGCACGGTGACCATGTTGGAGGTCTTGTCGACGGTAGCGGCAAGACTGCCTTTGCGAACGCCAAGGTGCGGATGGCGGCTGCCGAATGGGCGTACATGAAAAGCCAGCCGAACGCCGCTTTACTTGTTACAACGATCAGCGCGCAGGTCGCAACGTTCGCCCCCGGTGCAGTCGTCATTCCCGGCATTACGTCCGTCGACATTCCAGGACACACGCCAGGGCACGTAGGTTACGAAATTACGTCCGGGGGTCAACGCCTGCTCGACATCGGCGACACCGCCCACAGCTCGTTAATCTCTCTCGCCATGCCCAATTGGACGATGGGCTTCGACAACAACAAGACAGTCGCCAAGACAAGCCGCCGCAAGACGTTAGCCCGGCTGTCGGCAAGCCATGTATTGATCTTTGCGCCACATTTTCCCTATCCCGCAGTCGGCACTGTTGCTGCGAAGGGCACCGGGTTCGTCTGGATACCCGCAACGTCGTCGAAATTCACGAACTGAGATGCATGGCTCCTGCCAGGTCGGGTCGAAACACTTGCCAGGCGGCGCGCCCAACGCGCCATCCTGACTGGCGCCCGATTAGGTAAGCGCCGCTGCCCGGCGGCGCGCTCTGAGCGTCGCGCGCCCCAGTCCAGAGCCCACGATAAGCGATGTCCACGTGGGTGTTTCGAGGACAGCGGCAACTGACTCCGTCGTTACGGCCGAATTCATCGAATGGCCCGACGCGTCGGTTTCGAAGATCTCCCGACTGAACCGCGTGGTGCAACGCGTCTGCGTGATTCAGCGAGTTAACATTGCTATGCACCTTGCTGTAGATGTTATTGACTGGGTGAGTACTTGCGATGGCTCCGTATTCGATGTCGAAAACTTGCGAGGTTCCGCATGACAACATGCTTAAAATCTGTTCGCTGTAAAAGCTACCGTCGAAGCTTTGGGAAACACCGTTGATCGCAAGCTGCGCGGATAGGGGAGACGGTGCGCCGTAGCTTGCGCCGCCGTATTTCAAGTCGAGACCTAGGCCGTTGATATCGCCGCCGGTTTCAGGATTTGTCAGCGTGGAGACGCTTGTGAAAACGCTGCTCTCAAGACTCGTATTGGGCGCGTCAAAAACCCCTGTCACATCCGTGCCGCTGGCGACCGTGCCGGTGTATTCGATAACGATTGTGGCCGCCACGGTCGATTGGATCATCGAGATGCTGCCCATTGAAAATAGCAGCGCGCACATCAGCTGACGTTTCAGCATAGTCCTCCCTATGTCACGTCTCGCTGTTGGGCTGGGCCGACCGAATGGTCAATCAATCCCGTAGCCGCCCTCAGTTCGAGACAATAGAGTTCTGTCTCCTTGCAGGCCAGCGGGCGGGCGCAGTCATTGCCGACCGTCAACCCGACTA
>JAYVVA010000044.1:0-1909 GCA_043787435.1 Sphingomonadales bacterium
CGAGAGCAATCTGGTGCTGGGCGCTGCTCGAAACTTCATCCCCATCGAGATGGATGATCAGGTCCGCATCGGCATCGTGACCAGTACAAAATCGTACGTCGTAACCAGCAGCGGCAACCAGAGGCGCAAGCATCGCCTGTGCCCACGGCGTCGACTCGAGCGCAAGTACAGCGACCCGGCGGCGCGGGATCATGACTGTCGCGAAGTCGAACAGCGCAAAGACATCAATCAACAAAATGGCTTCGCCGCCGATTTGGAGTAGTCCCTCGACAGCGTGCGTACCGACCGGCACAGCTTGGGGCATCGGAATCAGGTCATGAACGGCAATCACCCCGAGGACAACGCGGCGCGTGCCGTCGTTGAGCACCAGCGCGGGTATGGCTCGTTGTCCTGGAAGTTCACCTTGCGCAGGTGCCGCCAAATAACGTCCGTCGACCGAGACAAACCGCTTACCCTCGATGTCGGTCCAGTCGCGTTCGTCGGTCTCGATCAGGCGCTCGATCAGGGCAGCGCGAACGGCGACTTTGCGGCCGTCGAACGCGGTCGCGACGAGCACAGAAGGCGCGGGCGCATCAGGCGGTTCAGTCCGCGAAACGAGCGTATCGAGTCCCGTGCGTTGCAACCCGCTGAGTTGGGCGAGGCCGGTTGGATCGAGCACGACGATCGGTTGTCCGTCGTCGCCCAGACTTTGCCCGGCGAAAATCCCGTGTGACGCCAATTGGGGAGCCATTGGCCGAACGACGAGTTCCTCGTGGTCCGCCACACTGTCCACTCCAAGGGCAAAGCGACCACCAGAAGGTGTCGTCACCATGACGACCAGCAACGGCGTCGCGACACCGATGTCCAGTAACGAGGCAAGCACGAACGCCGGATGGGCTACGCCCCGAACGACAGCGACCTTGCCGCCGCCCACGTCGTCAAGGCGTGCAGCACCGACGCGCAACGGGACGACTTCCTCGATAGCGCCACGCGGTATGGCAAAGCGTTGACCGCCGGCGACAACGATCAGCGCATTGACAATGCTGAGCGTCAACGGCGCCTTAAGTGTTATTGTCAGACCGGTGCCGGGACGATTCGCGAGGACGACATTCCCGCCGAGGCGTTCGACATTGGCACGAACGACGTCCATGCCAACGCCGCGCCCTGAAACATGTGTTACCGCGTTTGCCGTCGACAGCCCGGGTTCGAACATCAGGGCGGTGGCCGCGGCAAGGTCGAGTGAGGCGGCCCGCGCAGGGTCGATGATCTTGGCAGCAATGGCCTTTTCGATCAGGCGCGACGTGTCGATCCCGCGGCCATCGTCCGAGATCTCGATGCTGACCTGATTGCCCGATTGCAAAGCCGCGATGCGGATCGTGCCGACTTCGGGCTTGCCAAGTCTGACACGGTCCATCGGCGCTTCGATCCCGTGGTCGATCGCATTGCGGACGATATGAAGTAGCGGATCGCGTATCGATTCGACCATCTCGCGGTCGATCTCGACATCCTGCCCGCCGAGGTCGAGCGTAACCAATTTGCCGCATTCGCGCGCGGTGTCGCGGACAAGTCGGGGTAATGTAGCGAAGAGCCGATCGATCGGCTGCATGCGGGTGCGCGTCACGCTGTCGCGCAATTCTGCAACAATCCCGCCGAGCCGCTCAAATCGCGCGGCCAACTCGCGATCATCGTGGCCCCGAACGCTTCGCGCCAACTCGTTGCGGACCAAAACGAGCTCGGACACCTGATTCATCATCGACTCAAGAAGCGGGACGCCAATTCGGACGGTGCGCGCCTGGGGCGCCGCGAACGGCGTCGCCGGGTCGTCTAGGGTAATGCGGCGATCGAGCGCATCGATGAGCGCGAGATCTCCGGCAAGTTCCGGTAGGTCGATTTCGGCCTCAACGTCGAGTGCCGCAACCAGGGTTGCGAT
>JAYVVA010000045.1:0-9888 GCA_043787435.1 Sphingomonadales bacterium
CCCGGCTGCCGGCGCCAAGCCCTAGCTCGTGGTTCCCGCTGCGCGCAGCTCGGCAATGCGCGCGGCGTCATAACCCAACTCGATCAACAGTGCCTCTCCGTCCGCCCCAGTTTTGCCGGCCGGTCGCGGAATTGCCGTCGGGGTCGACGAGTAGCGTGGCGCCGGCATCGGTTGCATAACATCACCGATCGAACCAAAAGTCGCACGTGCGATGTTATGGGGGTGGTCGGGGGCCTCTGCCATAGACAGCACGGGGGCGAAACACGCATCCGTCATTTCCAGGGTTGAGCACCACTCGTCGCGGCTCCTGGCCTTGAAGAGCCGCGTCATCTCTTCCTTAAGCGAAGGCCAAGCTGTGCGATCGTGCTGAGCGTCGAATGCGGGTGTCTCGGCGATCCCCGCCAGGCGACGCAGCTCGGCATAGAATTGCGGCTCAATCGCGCCAATGGCGACGAACCTCCCATCGGCGCATTCGTAGGTGTCATAGAAATGCGCGCCGGTATCGAGCGTGTTGACCCCGCGCTCGTCGCGCCACTGACCTTGCGCGCGGAAGCCCCAAATCATACTCATCAGCAACGCACTGCCATCGATCATAGCGCAGTCGATGACTTGGCCGTGCCCAGACTTTTGTGCAGCGAGGATTGCCGAAACCATCCCAAACGCGAGCAGCATTCCACCACCGCCGAAGTCGCCAATCATGTTGACTGGCGGCGTCGGCTTTTCGTTTGCGCGGCCAAAAGCATGAAGCGCACCGGCCAGAGCTATATAGTTGATGTCGTGGCCGGCAACCTTGGCGTAGGGACCAGACTGGCCCCACCCGGTCATCCGCCCGTAAACGAGACGAGCATTATCGGCTTGCAGCACGTCGGGACCCAGACCCAGTCGCTCCATGACGCCGGGCCGAAATCCTTCGATCAATCCGTCGGCCGTGCAGCACAGATCGCGGACGATTTGAATCCCTTCAGCGCACTTCAGATCGACCGCGATGGATTTACGCGACCGTTGAAGCGGGTCCTTGGCGACGTCGGCATCAATGCCGCCGCGTGCCCCATTCAGACGCTCGACGCGGATGACCTCGGCCCCGTGATCGGCAAGCATCATGCCGCAAAACGGACCCGGCCCAATGCCCGCAAGTTCGACGATTCGATATCCTTCAAGAGGTCCAGGCATCAGCGAGGTTCCATTTCAATCATACCGGCACAGCGAATTGTCCTGCCGTCGAAAAACAAATTTTCTGTGATGTCAGTTACCATCAGGTCACATTTCTCCAGCTTGCGGACCCAACTCCGCTGAGAAGTCTGGACATGCAGGAATTCGTGAGGGGCTTGCGGCAAGACCATCAGATTTGGGGCTGAAACTATATGGTGCCCAACTCCGCGCCGAAGGCGCGGCGAATTTCGACATGCTGTTGAACGCGCCGGCAAGATTCATCCTCCCATTTTTCGCAACGCGTCGACTTCACGTGGTTTATCTTGGTAACGAAAGGTCTTGATCACAGCAGTAAACCGCCCGGGGTGAATGTCTACGCACGCTTCGCCCTAAATCCACGCCAGCACCTTGCCCTTTGCGCCGACGCCGGCGTTTTAGTGCAGAGCAACGGGCCCCGCCAGACGATGCGCATTAAACCGATGACAGCCACAAGTCGTTTGCGGGCGATATGAGAATCCACGGAACAGCACAGGCGTCAGATCGTTAAGTGTGCAGATACATTCTGGAGCAGTCTCATGTCCGACAACACACCGGCGAAGGTTTTAATGATGGCAACCGACGGTTTCGAACAGTCCGAACTGTTCGAACCCCGTCGCGCGCTGCTTGACGCGGGTTATCAAGTTACGCTCGCCTCGATCGCTTTGGAGCCCATTCAGGGTATGCAGCACGATCAGAAAGGTAAAACGATCACGCCGGACATGTTGATTGGCGACGTTCAGCCCGATGACTATGAGATGCTCGTTCTTCCCGGCGGCGTGACAAATCCAGACCGGCTTCGTATGGAACCGGGAGCGATAAAAATTGTGAGCGCATTTTTCAATCGTAACGCCCCTGTTGCCGCCATCTGCCACGGCCCATGGCTGCTCGCTGAAGCGGGCGTTTTGAAGGGCCGCAAGCTTACCTCGTGGCCATCCATTCGAACGGATCTTCGCAATGCCGGAGCCGATGTGGTTGACGAAGAAGTTGTGATCGACGGCAATCTTATCACGAGCCGCAAACCGGACGATATACCCGCTTTCAACAAGGCGATAATCGAAGCGATACAATCGAAAGCTGTGTCTCGCCCTGCCTGAATCGAGCGACAAACTTCAAGGCACACGGCTCGTCCAGCTTGAAGTACTTGAGCTCCGGCGCTTGCTCCGGCTGCCGGGCTCGGGCGTCCGACCCCTTGTCTTGTGCCTTCGACCGGCGCCGCCCTCGGTATGTCGGGCGCGGCGCAGGCCACAAAAAAATGTGGGCACTGCTCGAGCGCCGTAGCATGGGTGTGCTCTGAGGCTTAGCTCAATTCTCAGCTGCGTCCGGGACAGCACCGAATGCGGCGCACATGCAGCCGGTCCAGGCTCCACTCGACCTTCGGAATTACGGTCATGCGCCGCTGCTTTTGGATGAAGCCGCTGCCGACCGCGCTTCTGCCCGTTCCACAGGATCTTTCACGTAACCAAACGCCCCGTGATACTGATTGTCGACGACGAAAACTCGAAGGTCGAGATCATGAATGCGACGCTCAAAGACACCTGCAAGGTTTGCCTTGCCATGTCCGGCGAACAGGCGATCGCGCTGGCGCGTTCGGTACTGCCCGACCTGATCCTGCCTGACGTGATGATGCCTGAAATCGACGGTTATGAAACGTACCGCACACTTAAGGAGGATCGGCTGCTGGCCGACGCGCCAATCATATTCACGACCGGTCTCGACGATCAGGAGGCTTAAGCCTGCGGCCTGACACTTGGTACAATCGACTACATAACCAAGCCGATCCAGCAGCTTACGTTGCGTGCACGGGGCCGCAATCATATCGGAATGAAACAACTGAGCAACCGGCTCGCTGAGCTTGCTGTGACTGGCGCATTGACCCGACCAAGCAATCGTCATCGCCTCGAACAGACGCTCGAAACCGAAACGGCACGGCTCGCGCGCTCCGGCGACTAGCTTTCGGTGATCATGCTCGAGTTCGATTTCTTCAAGCAGTTCAACGACACCTACGGCCACCCCGCCGGAGATCGCTGCATCACCATGATCGCAGCCGCGCTCAATCGCGCTGTGCGTCGCGCATCGGACCTGACCGCCAGATATAGCGGCGAGGAGTTCGCGTGGGTACTGCCGGGAACAGGCGCCGACGCGGCCATGGACGCGGCGAAGAATATTCATGCGCAGATCCGGTCGTTAGCCATCCCGCACAGCGGATCCATTTCAAGTCCCTGGGTCACGGTCAGTTTGGGCGTCACTACCGCGCGCTGTGTGCCTGGTATGCAGGCTGATCCGTCGATCGCGCATCCCGATCGGCAGCTTTATCTAAGCAAAACTCGCAGCAGGAACCGCAGCGTTGCGCATGGTTTCAGCACTGACACGGGCCGGGCCGTGCGGACACCTGCCCGCCTGCAAGGCGGCCCGCAGTCCGGGGCTTACAGAAAACGCGCGGCAGTTATCGCAGCAACGACAAGACTGACGCGCGAGCCTGCGGCATTGTTCCTCGCTCTCGGCCGCGCGCTCCAAAATGGCGCCTCTCGCCATTGAACTTGACCTCGACCTCGCCAAGGTACCGCCAGCAGCCGAACCCGCGCCCTACATTCACGCCCGGCGGCAATTATGTTGGTGAAACAGAAGTTTACCTGTTCCATCACAATAGCGCGGTCTTGTGGCAATGATCAGGCACGCGACCGGCTTGTTCCAAGCTGTCGACCTGCCGCGCTGGATTGCTGGATCATCGACGAGACCAATCGCGCGGGATGGCCGCTTCGAGCGCATCGTCCACCGTGACGATGCCGAGCAAGTTCTTTTGGCCGTCAACAACTGGCAGGCTGAGCAGATTGAAGTCGGCCATGCGGGTCGTGACCGTGATGATATCGTCGCCTGGGGAGGCAATCACCAGATTTGGGTCGGCTGCCTCGCGAAGCAAAGTTTCGGGCGACGATTGAACGGCGCGTACGAGGGTGAGGGTTCCCGCCAGGGTTCCGTCATCATGAAGTGTGAAAATCGTTGTTAGCGCCTCGGGTTGATGGGTCGTCGCTGACTGGACAGCCCGTAATGCGTCACCAACAGTCTTGTTTTCGGAAAGCGCAAGAAAGTCGGATCCCATGAGGCCCCCGGCAGTGGCCTGATGATACCCCAGAAGCGTGCGAACCTTTGTTTTTTGACCGTCCGACAACAACTCGAGGATACCCAGCCGGCGTTCTTGCGCCAGATCCATAATCGCGTCGGCGGCGTCGTCGGCGCGCATCCGAGAGAGGAGATCCGCCACCTCCTGGTCGCTTCTTGCGCGCAAGAGCCTTGCCTGATCGTCCTCATCAAGCTCTTCAAATACGTCCGCCTCGAGTTCAGGATCCTCATGCACCTGCGCCAGAAGAATATGTTCTTCGCGCGACGACGCGCTTTCGATGATGTCGGCGATCTGAGCGGGCCTTAGCATCGTTAAGCGGCTGGAAGAAGGACGAAACCCTGAACTCCGGTCGTCGCCCATCAGCAGCAGGAACGAATGCCAGTCCCGTGTCGGATGCTCCTCATGGCGGCCAAAGTGAAGCCAGCCGCCCTTATGGACATCAAGACCCGTCACGAGCCAGCCGATGGACGTCGGCGCAAGGCGAACGTCATGGGCTTTGACGAGCGCGCTGTGCGGGACATCGATAAGACGGTTACCCAAAATATTCGCCTTAAGGAGCACTTCGCCATCACGAGGCTCGAACGGCCTCAAATCGACCTTGGCCGTTTTGAGGCGTATTGACTGGGGTCCTATGCTGCCGACATCGCTCATCGGAACGAAATACCCCGCTCTCCCTAGCCCGATAACAAGGCCCGAAAGCAGGGGATAATCATTTTCGCGGAGCCGAGTGACCACATCCCAAAGCTTGCCCAGTACACGTCCCTCGCCGTCAATGACGGCGTGCTTCAGCAGCGATGACAAAGAGAGCTCTTCCTCAGCATTCGTACGTTTTTGAGCGTCACTCACTTAAGAGATTCCTCGTTAGGGGTGTCCATGTGAAGTCCAGCCAGGACAATGTTAGCCTGATGATCATCGCTGTCCAACAGCCAGTTGGTAGATGCGGAAAATGACCATGACTGTAGCGATCAGGAGATAGCCGCGAAGAACTGACAGCCCAACGCGGCTGCCGAGCGAGATTTTCGGAGGGGCCAGCAACGCAAGCGGCGGCATACGCCATGAAAAACGACCCGACCTGTCGATAGTCTTTCGGACAACATCGCGTCGGCGGAGGTGTTGGACGCCAAGTACGACGATCCCCGTGAATACCGCGATCAACCCGCCGCCCTCGAGGATACGAAGAATAGTTGTCCCGCCAAGGTCGGGATAGAGGACACCAGCCGTGAGCACGAGTGAAAGGATCACGAGCACGGCAATGATCGCTGATACAAAAATATTCATGGCCAGACCGTTAACCCACGGCCCGAGGACATCTTCATCGTTGCACAGAAGGAGCAGAAATACGGTCGCAGACGGGAGCAGGACACCGGCCAGGACCTGCACGCCGGTGGTGAGAAGGCCCAGCGGGCTCCCGGGGATCAACACAATGACCGCCGACCCCACGAGGATGCCGACAAAAGCGGCGTAAAATGCCTTGGCGTCGGAAATCTTGCGGTGAAGCGAATGTTTCAACCCAAGGACGTCACCCAAAGCGTAAGAAGTTGACAATCCCACAGCCGCCGCGCCGATGATTGACGCATCGATCAGCGCAACCGCAAACAGCACACCTGCAGTTTTTCCTACGTATCGCTCGAGGCCGACGGCGACGCCACCAGCATCAGTAAAGTTGCCGAACTCGCTGTGCCCGAAAAAGGTCGCAGCCGTGAAGGCGATAATGGCCGTCGCGCCAACAATGACGAGCACGATTCCGATCCAAAGATCCACTCGTTCGTAGATCATAAACCGTGGCGTTATCCGCTTGTCGATAAGATAGGACTGCTGAAAGAAAAGTTGCCAGGGCGCCACGGTAGTCCCGACGATGCCGATGATCAAAAGAACCACTTTCGTCAGATCCGACCCGGCAGGAATGCTCGGTACCAGCAGACCTCGCGCGACCGATCCCGCCGACGGATGCACCATCACCAATATCGGTATCAGCAGCAGCGATCCGGCAATCAGCGTCATGCAAACGCGTTCAAAGCGTCGGAAAGAGCCGGTACTGGCAGCGGCAATGACAATTGCTGCGGAGATGAGAACCCCTGCAATCTTGGGAAGGCCCAGATAATCGAGGCCGAGGCTGATTCCAATGAACTCGGTGACAATTGTCAGAGCGTTCAGAATGAACAGATCAATTACACTGAACGCACCCCAGAATTTTCCGAATCTCTCCAGAATGAGTCGGGCGTGCCCGACGCCTGCGACCACGCCCAGTCTCAAGACCATTTCCTGATTAACGTATAGCACCGGCACCAGCAGCAGCAGCACCCAAAGCAAACTTGTGCCGTAATTCTGACCGGCTTGCGCATAGGTTCCAAATGCGCCCGCATCATTGTCGCCGGTCATGACAATCAGCCCGGGGCCAACGACTGCCGCCAATGTCAGAATCCGCGCTTTGATCCCTGACCGGGGCGCGTCATCGCCCAACCGAATTGTGCCAAACGCCCCTTCGATGTCGCCGACATGGGCGGCATCGAGCGCGGCACCATAATGGTGCTCGTTCAACGGTTCAGACATAGGCAATCTTTCCGGCGCGGAGAAGGGAACGCGGAGCCAAGCAGCTCTGATCGACTTATTTCGGCCCGTATACACAACATCTGCATTCCCTATCAGTTGGCGGGCAAAAGGAGGGAATAGCGTCCCGGCCCGATACCGCCAGCGGCAAGTTTACCGCCGCGTCGAGCGGGTGACCGCCGAGGTGAACGGGCACCAGCGCGCGCGCGCCAATGATCGCCATAGCGTACGTCGTGCTGAGCGCTGCCGCAGCAATTGTTCGACGCCAATCATGCAGCCCAGCTCTATGGCAGAGCCCAGCTCTATTGCGGAGCCCGGCGCCACTGCAGTCCCGAGTAAAAAAGTTTTGACCAAAAACCATCGGCGATCCGAGCAGTTCGGCTACCTCAACAGATCGGCAATGAAGCACCGCAGATATGCTTGTTGACCGGTCATCATCGGACGTACCGGCCTGCCCCTGCCCGAGCGGTGTTGCGGACCACGTGAAGCTGGCCCGCCGGGCGGCGCCGTCCCCCTCGGCAGGGTCGCGACCACAAGCAACAGCAAGCACTGCAGCGATCTCCGTTGGACGGCCCGCACCAGCCAGGCGACGTCACGTTATGTAGGCATGGACGATGTCGATCAGATCGTCGGCCGCTTGCGAATGTGGATCGTTACCCGGCTTGCTTTGATCGATGACGTGTTCGCGGATATAATGCTCGATCACCTCAGCGATGAACCCGTCAAGCGCGCCCCGACACGACGTCGCCTGCTGCAGAACCTTGATACAATCCATATCGGCTGCAACCGCACGCTCAATCGCGTCGATCTGCCCACGCATGCGCTTTAGACGGTTGACGAGTTTTGCTTTTTCGTTGGCAAGGTGACCCATGATAATTCCCATTAACGTATACGCCTCTACCCTATAATTGAACACTCGATATAGCGTTCCCTCGACTTCATTAAATCTGGAGTGGTGTTTGGACCGGCGGCACTGTGCCGACAATCCATGACTCAATCAGAACGCATATGAGCCCGCGATCCGGTTATCCGGTCTGCGACAGCGACAGCAAGTGCACAGTGTCTGCCGCGACCGCTTCGGTTGACCGGTCGATTATCCGGGATACTTTAATTGACAGAGGCCTCGCCACACGCTGACGCCGCCTGGCAGTTAAGCCTCCCGGGTCTGAGTACCAAACTCGACACAAAATAGGCTTCCATGGCAGTAACTTTGATATCCCTTCTGTTCGACCCAGTTGCGATGGTCATCCAGACGACAGTCCGGCTTTGCGCTGAGCTGAAGTTCGGCAATTGTTGGTCGTCCCCGAAACGTCATGTACCGCGCTTGGTGACGCTGTTTAGGGCGGGCATGACCACGGCGGGGCCGCCATCCGCTGACGGAAATATCGCGCAACGCTGCTGACCCCGCGCCTTCCCTCACGACGCCCGTGCCTCCCGTCGAGGAGCGGCTCGCCCTCCATGCCCAGTTCACGGTTGTGGGCCAGCGAAACTTTGCATTCCGCGCACCCTATCGGGGTGAGAACAGCTTGGATGGGAACGGAGAGGTATGTGAAACCGCTGACGTAATCTTCTACGCGAGCTATCGTCCGTGGACAGGAGGCGAATTGTCGGCAAACCCCGAGATCGATCAGGGCTTTGGCTTGTGCAATAGCTTTGATACGGCGGATTTTTCGCCGGCTGAAGCTTACAAGGCTGGCAAGGCTCATCCCTACGGGCGCATCCACCGGGTTTTCTTCCGACAGACGATCGGGCTTGGCGGGCAGGACGAAAACGTCGCTGGCGACCTCAACCAGCTTGCAGGCTGCCGCAAGAACAACCGGATCGAGCTCACGGTCGACAAGCTCAGCGTCGTCGATATCTTTGACAACAACAAATATGCACATGATCCCCGCCACGACTCCCTGAACTGGAGCATCGTAGACACGGGATCGATGGATTATGCCGCTGACGCCTCGGGCTACACCTATGATGCCGCGGTCGAATATTACTGCGGCCGCTACACGCTGCGAGCTGGTTTGTTTGACCTGTCGGCGGTCCTCAATACGATCGATCTCGAGACCGGCTTCCGTCAGTTTTAAGGCGACATCGAATTCGAGGAACGGCACAGCATTAAAGGACATCCCGGCGTTGTCCGCATTACCGGTTTCCTCAGCCGCAGCAACATGGCCGGGCTCGGGGATTCCGTGGCCCATACAAAGTTGAACGGCATGCCCGTCGACCCCGTCCTCGTCCTCGTCCTCGTCCTCGTCCGGGAGTTCTAAACCAGCATGGGCCTAAGCATCAGCGCCGAGCAGGAATTGAGCAATGCGGTCGGCGTTTTTGCACGCGCGGGTATCGGGAACGGGAAGTTTGCATCTTTTGAATTTACCGATATCGACCGTACGGTCTCTTTCGGCTTATCGATCAAGGGAACAGGCTTCGGTCGACCGCATGACACGATCGGGGTCACGGGCGTAGTCAAGAGCATTACCGACGCTCGGCGACGTTTCCCAGACGCCGGCGGCCTGAGCGCGTTGGTCGGAGATGGCAAGCCGCCTCATCGGGGTGACGAGCATATCGGAGAGGCATACTGTGATTTCGCCGCGTACAAGTCCCTGCACCTGACCCTCGACGCCCAGCTCATTCACAACCGTGCGTACAATCGGGATTGAGGCCCAGTACCGGTCCTCGGCGTTCGCGCTCATGCCTAGTTCTGACAATATTACGCGCGCGCTGCCGCTGGTGTCGGATGGTCATGTCGGTCCAAGGCTAACGTAGAAGCCCACCATGCAGCCCGACGTCCCCCGTTCGCGAGCCCGGTTCTACCGCAAGCGCCGTGTTCTGTGACAAACACCGACGCTGGGCTTGAAAAAACGCTCCGCGACGTTTTTTCAGGATAGCGTAACCCGAAACTCTGCCGGCACGCCGAAGCGTGGCAACCGAGGAAAGGATTTGAAGCGACGATACGAACTGGCGGCTGAGGCCTTCATATTGGGCCAATAGGAGCTCTCGACCCTAACCTTGCCGCCCTTCCGCTGCTGCCGAATCACCGCCAC
>JAYVVA010000046.1:0-2173 GCA_043787435.1 Sphingomonadales bacterium
CGTAACGACATGCGCGCGGTCTGCCAGCCAGAAGATCGCGTGGCCACCGATCTTGTCAATGATCGCCGGCTTGGTCTTGGCGCGGAGCGCGTGTTGCTGTCCTGTCTGCCGCGCGATGATCACCGGGTCGTTGTCTGTCAAAAAGGCGCCGTCACCGATACCATTGCTCGATTGCTGGTAGCACCCGGGAGTTGGAGCGTCTCACCATGAAGATTGACCTTCCTCTCGTTCGACAGGGCGACCTCGGCAACCAGCGGCCGCTCGGGATCACGCTCTGATTGTGCGGAAAGTCGCTGGCGATCGGTCGTCAACGCGTCGCCACAAACAACAATCGTATCTCTGTCTCCACGACAGGGTCCTGAAGCGTCCACCGTGCGCAGGTCGAAGTCGGGTAGCTGGGGCTACCCGGCTTGAGCCAAAGCCAAAAGGATCGACGGTATCACTCGTCCCTCCTGTGCAAGCGGATCGCTGTAGAGTTACGACTTCGCAAGCCACTCTTCCAGCCACTTGATGGTGTAGTCCCCGTTCTGGATGTCGGGCTCGTTAAGGAGCGCTTGATGCAGCGGGATCGTGGTCTTGATCCCTTCGATTACTGTTTCATCAAGCGCCCGGCGCAGCCGCATCATCGCAGCTTCGCGCGTCTTGCCGTAAACGATCAACTTACCGATCATGCTGTCGTAATACGGTGGGACCCGGTACCCCGCGTAGAGGCCGCTGTCGAAACGGACATGCATCCCGCCGGGTGCATGGAATGCTTTCACCAGGCCGGGAGACGGAGCGAAGGTTTTTGGGTCTTCGGCATTGATTCGGCATTCGATCGCGTGCCCGGTGAATTCCACCTCCTCCTGGGTCACGCTCAAGGGAAGGCCCTCGGCCACGCGGATCTGTTCACGGACGAGATCAATCCCCGTAATCATTTCGGTTACCGGATGTTCGACCTGCAGCCGGGTGTTCATCTCGATAAAGTAGAACTCACCGTCTTCCCACAAGAACTCGATCGTCCCTGCGCCACGGTAGCCCATGTCAGCCATAGCCTTGGCGACAATGCCACCCATACGCGAGCGGTCGGCTGCGCTAATGACGGGGGAGGGGGCCTCCTCAAGCACTTTTTGATGGCGGCGTTGCAGCGAGCAGTCGCGCTCGCCCAAGTGAACCGCATTGCCCTGGCCGTCGCCGAAAACCTGAAATTCGATGTGGCGCGGGGATTCGAGGTATTTTTCCAGATAGACGGTAGCATCGCCGAACGCGGCTTTGGCCTCCGAGCCAGCCTGTTGCATGAGCGTTTCGAGCTGCTCATGCGACGTACACACCTTCATGCCACGTCCGCCGCCGCCCGAGGCCGCCTTGATGATGACCGGATAACCTGCCGCCGCAGCGATGGCCTTGGCCTCGACCAGGTCACTGATAGGGCCGTCTGAGCCCGGCACCAATGGGAGACCGAGCGCGCCTGCGGTGCGCTTGGCCTGAATTTTGTCTCCCATCGTGCGTATATGCTCAGGCTTGGGGCCGACGAAAATGATCCCGTGTTCCTCGATGATGTCAGCGAAACGCGCGTTTTCACTAAGGAATCCATAGCCTGGGTGAATTGCATCCGCGCCCGAGATTTCAGCGGCCGATATGATCGCAGGAACATTCAAATAGCTGTCGACTGCCGCTGGCGGCCCGATACAGATTGCCTCGTCGGCAAGGCGGACGTGCATCGCATCGGCATCCGCTGTCGAATGCACTGCAACCGTTCTTATGCCCATTTCATGCGCTGCGCGGTGGATACGCAGTGCGATTTCGCCGCGATTGGCGATCAGGAGTTTTTCGATGGCGGGCATCAATCTATGACAACCAGAGGCTGATCATATTCGACGGGCTGGCCGTTTTCGACACAGATGCGCGTGACTTTGCCGCCCGTGGTTGCAGCGATCGGATTCATCACCTTCATCGCTTCGATGATTACAAGCGTTTGCCCCTCGGTGACCGTGTCGCCGACGTTGACGAACGGTTTTGCACCGGGTTCGGGGAACAGATATACCGTACCGACCATCGGTGATTTCAGGGCACCGGCAGTGTCGTTTACAGGGGTAATCGACGGCGCGGGGGCCGGGATCGGCACCGCAACCGGTGTCGCCGCAGCTGCCGCCGGGATTGAGGCAACAACTTGCGCAGCTTTGCGCGCAACACG
>JAYVVA010000047.1:0-3679 GCA_043787435.1 Sphingomonadales bacterium
AGGCGTTGGCGGTCATCGGGCTGCCAGACCCAGCGTAGCACGGTTGCTGCGCCGACGATCACGAGAAAGGGCAGGAGTTCAAGGCCGATGACCAGCGACGCCGCGCTTGCCAGCCCCATGACGATCCCGCCGCGTCGGGCATCCGGATCAGCGATGCCAGCGATGCTCAACACGAGAAAAGTCAGCTGCCAATTATGATGATCGATGCGCATCGGCATGAACATTGTCAGGGCCGTCATGCAGCAAACCGACACGAACGCCGCCGCCAGCAGCCCGGCGTTCGGGGCGATCAGCCACCGTGCGGCGAGCGCTAGCGCCACCAAGGTCACCCATAACGGCAGCATCGGCGCGACCGTGGCGGCGAAGCGCTCGGCGGTCGGTCCATCGACAAACAGCCGTGCGGTCAAGTCCAACGCAGCGATCGGCAGGTCGACGAGGCGGCTCCAGTGCATGTTGAAACCTTCGGGCGGGTTCAGCTTGTACTGACGCAGGTCGTACCAGCCCTGGCCATTGAGCAGCGCGCGAACCTGCGACATCCGCATATTGTCGTCAGTATCGGGAAGCGAAAACCACCGGATCATGCTCCAACGGTACCAGACCATCGCGCCCGCGGTGACGCCCCAGACAAGCGTAATCAATGCACGCCAGTGCCGGTCGAGCAGATCGACCAACCGTTGCTGTGCTGCCGCTTCGTTCATTACCTTACCCGTACCCCTTACTGCTCGACGAGAGGGCGCATAATCGTTACCGATGCCGCTGCATAGCGCGCGGCTAAAATGCCCTCCCAGCGGATCGAACCGATGACCGAGCACGTCTACAATACCGACTTTTACTATTATATTGATGACGGCAGTCGCGCGTCGGCGCGCACCGTTGCGCCGCTCTTGCTCGCTGAAATGAAAATTGACAGCTTGCTGGATGTCGGTGCCGGGCATGGTGCGTGGGCGGCGGAATGGATGGCTGCAGGCGTGACTGAGGTGGTCGCAATCGATGGCGACTATGTGAAACCCGACCAGCTTGTCATTCCAACCTCGAATTTTCGTGCCCATGATTTGTCGACCGCGCTTGATCTCGGGCGCAAGTTCTCGCTTGTCCAAAGCCTCGAAGTCGCCGAGCATTTGCCGAATGCCAAGGCCGCAACCTTCGTCGAGACCCTCACCCGCCATGGTGATGTCGTCCTGTTTTCCGCCGCTGTCCCGCACCAGGGTGGGGAGCATCATGTCAATGAGCAGCCGCCCGAGTATTGGCGCCAATTGTTCAAGGCAGAGGGATATGCCGCGTTTGACTGGCTCCGTCCGCGTCTTGCCGGCCAGAAGCAGGTCAAAGGTTGGTACCGCTACAATAGCTTCCTTTACGCAAATGCCGCGGGCCAAAAGCGCCTGTCGCCTTCGATCCTTGGTGCCCGCGTCGACGACAGCCGTCTCCTCGAGATCGGCGGCGATTTTGCCTGGCATGCACGTCGAGCGATGGTACGGCTTATTCCGCCCGGTCTTGTAAAGCCGGTCGCCATGGTCAAGGCGAGTGTCGAAGCTAAATTGCGCGGGCGCGCCAGGGCCTGATGTTCATCGATCGCTGGATTCCGCGGGACGCGGTCGCTCGTGCCGCGTTCTGGCAACTCGTGCGTTACGCCGTTGTTGGCGGCCTTATCACTGCCGGCGGGCAGGCGATCTATTACCTTGGGGTCGAATGGTTCGGCATCGATCCGAACATCTCGATTGCCATTGCCTTCGTCGTCGGCGTCGTGGTGGGCTATTTCGCACATGGCTGGATCAGTTTTGCGGGACACGGCGAACGCAAGAATCACGCGCAGATGGGAACGCGGTTCATTGTGGTGAACTTGTTTGGCTTCGCGATGAATTCGTTCTTTGTCTGGCTGTTGGTCAAATACTGCCACGGGCCGACCTGGTGGCCGATCGTCCCCAATATCATTCTAACCCCGCTCGGCACTTTCTGGATGCACCGCAAGTGGACGTACGGGGGCTGAGGCATCGATGCCCAGCTTTGCCCTCGACACACTGCCGCCTGCGATGTTCTGGACGATGTAGAGGGGGCGGTTCTTCGCCTGGGTATAAAGCCGACCGATATATTCGCCGATCATGCCGAGGACGAACATCTGGATCGCGCCGAGGACCACCACGACCAGCATGAGGGACGTCCAGCCCGCGATGGTATGGCCCGAAACCCACGAAAAGCCGATGTAGGCGATCAGCAGCAGCGACCCCGCGGCGAGCCACAGGCCAGCGTGACTCGCAAAGCGAAGCGGGGCCGTCGAAAAGCCGGTGAGCGCGTCGAGCGCAAAGCCCATCATCTTCGACAGCGAATATTTCGTAACGCCGGCAAAGCGCGCCTCGCGGTGATAAGCAAACGGCACCTGGCGGAACCCGCCCCAAGCGACCATGCCACGGACGAAGCGGGCCTGTTCAGGCATGGCAAGGAACACGGAAAGCGCACGTCGCGTCATCAGTCGAAAATCGCCCGAATCGAGCGGGATATCGACCTCAGTCGCGCTTTTTAGCACACGGTAGAAAGCCGCAGCCGTCGCCTTTTTGAACGCCGTCTCACCGGCGCGGCCGGTGCGAACGCCGTAAACGACATCTGCGTGTTCGCGCGTCATCGTTTCCATCATTGGACCGAGCAATTCAGGCGGATCCTGCAAATCGGCATCGACGACAAAAATATATTCGCCTCGACACAGATCGAGCCCGGCTGTCAGTGCCAGCTGGTGCCCGTGATTACGTGATAGGTCGAGCGCGACGAGATGAGGGTCTGCCTTGGCCAGGTCGGCCATGATCGGCCAACTGCCGTCGCGCGAACCGTCGTTTACCAGCACGATCTCGTAACCGTCGCCCACCACCGCATTTGCCGCAGCGCCGAGGCGCGCGTGCAGTGTCACGAGGCAGTCGGCCTCGTTAAAGCAAGGAACGACGATCGAAAGTGTCGGTACGGTCATTTCTGGATCCGGTACAGGATGGTCCGGTCATCCGCAAACAATGGCATCAGACCCGGGTAGCGTGGCAGCGTTTCAGGACGAAAGCCGATCAGCCACACAAAATCGAACCGGTCGCGAGGAAAGGCGTTGAGGCGCATCTGGAGGCGACCGCGCAAGTCGCCGCTCCCCATGATATACTGCGACGGATCCGCATTGAAGCGCGTGCCCCGCGCGCCGAGCGGGATCAGCAACTGGGCGCCCGGCACTTCCCATTGCGAGTTCGTAAAGACCTCGCGCCGGACGATGGCGATCCCGTCCATGTGTTCGAACCGCGGCCGGCGCCAGGGAACATCTTTGGGAAATTCGACAAAAACAACGACATGCGCGCCGATCGGCAACCGATCGAGCGCCTGCAAGTGGCGCGCAAAGTCACGGTTATAGGTTTGAAAGCCGATGGTCGTGACCGCGAGCCGTACCGCGAACACCACCGCCGCGGTCAACGCCAGTGCCGGCGCCAGCCAGCGTGAGGCCCCGGGTACGGGACGCAGCGCAAGCACGGCAATGATGATAACCACGGGCCACAACCGCGCGTCGGCGTAGGCTGAACCGAACAGCTGATACGGCATGACGAACAGCGCGACGAGCAGCGTCAGCGCCGCACAGCCGAGCGCCGGGTGCGTCTCGAACCGGCGCGACATGATACCGACAAGGATCAGCACGATGCTCAACCCCAGGCAGGCAATGTCGAAC
>JAYVVA010000048.1:0-13494 GCA_043787435.1 Sphingomonadales bacterium
GCGAGCCCTCCCCCGACTGTCGGCAACTCGAATAATCCGGCAAAGTTAAGCGCGATTGCCGCCACCAGAACCAACAGCGCGACGATGACCCGCGGATCCTGCAGCTGAAATGCCCAACCGACGCTCGATCCGGCGGCCCGCAACTCAAGGATCACGCCGCCAAGCATCACGCAGACGAGCACAGCGCCAAGTGTATATCCCAGGGCATCGAGCCGAGCACGGCGCTCGTCGCCACCGACCTTGGCAAGACTTAACGCCTTGAGGCTCAGGATCGGGAATACGCAGGGCATGACATTAAGAATCAATCCACCGAGCACAGCCCCGCCGAGCGCAATCAAGACAGCTTGCCACCCCGTCTTCGACGTTGGTAACGGCGGCACGGCTCCGGCAGTAGCTGCAATCGTCAGCCCGTGCCCACCGCCAATCGAGAGCACGCCCTCCACTGAGGTGGCTGCGCCACCCGGCGTGGCAAACTCGGCGACCAGCACATCGCCGTCACGTCCGAACTTTTGCGGTGCTGCATCTTCAATAAGGCCTGCGTGTGCGGGGAAGAAATGCGCATCCCTGAAGGTCGCGGCCGCGGGAAACGGAATCGCAAGCCGAAGTAGCTTGCCCATCCGCTCGAAATGCACCGTCGTGCCTAGCGGGGTCGGCAGTTTCGTACGCCAGCTGTCGAACCGCACGCGCAAATCGGGCGCTCCGTCACCGATCGTCAGCGTCACGGCCAGCACGGCGCGCTGCGGAACGCAGATCTGGTCGGTACAGGCCAGGTAATCGAGTTTCAGTGCAACCGGCAGTTTTGTCCCAATGGCCAGCTGCTTCGGTACATGCAGGGGAATCAAAAGCGCATGCGGCCCTTCAAATACATAATTCATCAGGCCGCCAATGACGAGCGGCTGCGGGACCGGAAAGGCAACCGTGCCGGTTGTCGCACCGCTCGGTAGCGTCCAGGCAAACCGCGGTTCAAACCCGGCTTCCCCTGGATTCGACCAGTAGCCGTGCCAGCCGCGTTGAGGCTGCATCGCGACCGCCAGCATGACTGTTTTGCCCGGGGCAGGCGTCGCACTCTCGGCAACCAGCGTCGCGACAATATGGTTCGGCTCGGCCTGCAGTGGTGTCAATCCGAGCAGCGTCGCGAGGGCCATCATGCCGACAATGCCCAATGTCACCAGATTGAAACGTCTTCCCGCCATGCCGCGCTTGTCTCCCTCGTCCAGCGTCCATACGGTCGCCGGGAAGATTTCGATACGGTGAAAGGCCTACACGATGATCCGACGGTTCACAGCCTTGGCGTTGACTGTTCTTCCTGCAGCTCTCTTCGCCCAGCCGGCGCCCATACCAAAACTGCTTATCGTGATATCGGTAGATCAGTTTTCTTCCGATCTTTTTGCTGAATACCGGGCACGTTGGTCCAGCGGCATGAAACGTCTGGCCGGCGGCGTGGTTTTTCCAAGCGGTTACCAGAGCCATGCGGCGACAGAAACCTGTCCCGGTCACTCGACGATCCTGACCGGGGCGCACCCGGCCCGGACCGGGATCATCGCCAACAGCTGGATCAACCAATCAGACAGCCGGGCGAACCCGGACGTCTACTGCGCCGAGGACGAAAGCAAAGCTCCCTCGTCGAAATCCGGCGTCTATGTGCCGTCGCCAGTCCACCTGCTCGTCCCCACGCTTGGCGACCGGATGAAGGCTGCGAACCCTTCATCGCGGGTTGTCTCGGTCGCCGGCAAGGATCGCGCAGCCATCATGATGGGCGGCCAAAGGACCGATCAAATCTGGTTCTTGCGTCCGACCGACTTCGCGAAATTCGAGACGCTGTCCGACCATAGCGCACCTGCGCCAGCTGCGGTGACGAAAGCAAATGCCCAAATTGAGGCTGCATTGGCGCAACCAATGGCGCCATACCAGCTCTCGGCGTTCTGCCAGACGCGGGCACGGGCCATTTCGATTGGCGCGAGCAAATCGGTCGGGACTGGCGAGTTTTCGCGTGCCGCCGGTGACAAGAAACTGTTTCGCGCATCTCCCGAATCCGATGCCGTTACACTCGACCTGGCGAGCGATCTGATCGCCGAAATGGGGCTCGGACAGGGCGAAGCGACTGACTTAATCGCCATTGGCGTTTCCGCGACCGATGTGATCGGTCACGCGTATGGCACTGAGGGTAGCGAGATGTGTCTGCAGCTAGAAGCGCTCGACCGCGGCTTGGGCAAGTTCTTCGACAGACTCGACAAGGCCAAGGTCGACTACGCCGTCGTGCTTACTGCCGATCATGGCGGCCACGACGCCGTCGAGCGTAACAATGCCAATGGCATCCCGGATGCAGTGCGGATTCCAGACACGTTGTCGGCGCGCGCCGTCGGCGCGACGATTGCTGCAGAACTCGGCCTCGACAAATCTGCGCTGCTCGGGTCCGAACCGGCAGGGGACGTGTGGCTCGATGCCTCGATGCCCACCAACAAGAAAGCCTTGGCGTTGGCGCGTGCCAAGACGCTGTTTCTTTCCTACACACAGGTCGCGGCCGTTTTTACCGCGGCTGAGATCGAAGCGACTGCCCCGGCAAGCGGCCCACCCGAGACATGGAGCCTCATCGAACGCGCCAAGTCATCCTATTACAAGGGGCGTTCGGGGGATTTGATTGTTCTGCTCAAGCCTCGTGTGACGCCGATCCCGCTATCAGCCGCAGCAACCGGTTACATCGCCACGCACGGCAGCCCATGGGATTACGACCGTCGCGTCCCGATACTGTTCTGGCGAAAGGGCCTTGCACCCTTCGAACAACCAAACAGCGTCGAGACCGTCGACATCTTGCCGACGCTCGCGGCCCTCATCGGACTAAAGATCGCGAACGGAGCAATCGACGGTCACTGCCTCGACCTGATTGCCGGGCCGGGCAATAGTTGCCCTGCGAACTAACGACTGTCGGACAGTTTTATACCTGCGCCGATTTTGTTCGAGCCCATTTTCAATGGCTCGTGACTCCAATTGGCAACGAAGGTCGTACTGTATCCAGCGCCCGGTGCGATTGAAGCGTCGTTGCGCTCAATGATAAGCCCCGCCGACGGATTTTCGCGCCGTTCGGCGGCAACGGCGATGATCGCGCTATGGTTTTCCTTGGACTTGCCCATGACGAAAACATTCCCCGCGATCCGCCCGGTTGCCCCGTTCGGTAGGTCAATCGCGTAGTTGGTATCGTGACCCCGTGAGTCATCGAAGCTCGAATCGGTGATCGCTACCCGGGCCGCACGGCTCTTGGCGTAATGACCGCCCGTACCCCGCTCGAACCTGACCCTGCTGATGCTCAGGGACCCGTAAGCGCCGATATAGATCGAGTGCGAACACATGCCGTCGGGGCAGCCGCCCAGCCCTGCGAACGTCGTACGTTCGATGCTGATCGACCCGGACGGATCGTCGCCCGTCAAAATGCCCTGCTCACTGTCGACAAACGTCGCGCGCGTTACGGTCAGATTGCCCTTTTCGAGGCGGATGCCGGCACCGTTATGGTCAGGGACCTTGATCCCGCGAAAGACGAGGCCATCGACGGCGGCGTCCGCGCCGCGCAGGACCAAGGTAGCCTTCCCCTCGCACGCGCCGCCGTCAAAGATTGCGGTCGAAGGCTGGGCAGCTCGAATAGTCAGTGTTGCGCCCGCGAACACTGCACAGTCGGGATAGCGCCCTGGCGCGACCGTAATCGTCCCACTACCTTCTGCAATCGATTTTACAGCATCGTCGAGGCGACCAAAACTGCGTCCGGTTTCCTCAACGAGAAAATTACCGCGGGGCTGCGCGAGCGCCAATCCGCCCGACGCGGCAACCGCCGCCAGGGCGAAGAACTTGGCAGTCTGTGCCCAAGGGAAAGCTTGGAAATTGCGCATAGCCGTTCCATGTTGACGCCTAGGCGAACCACTATGGCGAGGGCAGGACCTGCAGGACAGTGTGAATTAGGGAGATGTCAGTCCAGATTGGGACGCAGCCACCGACGGGCCGTTTCGGCATTGACGCCGCGCCGCCCGGCATATTCGGCGAGCTGGTCCTCACCGACGCGGGCAACACCGAAATATTCGGCCTGCGGATGGCCAAAGTAAAATCCTGAGACAGCAGCGGTCGGCCACATTGCAAAACTTTCGGTAAGCGTCAGCCCGGTGTGCGTCGGGGCATCGAGCAGGTCGAACAGAATCGGCTTCAGGCTGTGGTCGGGGCACGCCGGATAACCAGGCGCTGGGCGGATGCCGCGGTACTCTTCCTTGATCAGTGCTTCGTTGGTCAGCTGTTCGCCCGGCGCAAAGCCCCAGAGTTCGCGACGGACGTGTTGGTGTAGCCGTTCGGCAAAGGCCTCGGCAAAGCGATCGGCCAGCGCCTTCAGCAGGATGTCCGAATAATCGTCCTTATCCGCCTGAAACCGTGCGAGGTGAGGCTCGATGCCGTGGATGCTGACGGCAAAACCCCCAATCCAGTCGCCGTCGTGGTCGATAAAATCGGCGAGGCACATATTGGGCCGCCCTTCCCGCTTGGCAACTTGCTGGCGCAGGAACGGAACGCGAATATGTTCTTCGCTGTCGAGATGGACGATCACATCATCTCCCTCGCGGCGGCACGGCCAGAGGCCAGCAACACCGCGAGCGGTGAGCCATTTCTGATCGATAATCTTTGCCAACATTTCCTGAGCGTCGACCCACAGGCTGCGCGCGCTCTCGCCGACAACTGCATCCGTCAAGATTGCGGGATAGTTGCCGTGCAGTTCCCACGCGCGGAAAAACGGTGTCCAGTCGATCACATCGGCCAGGTCGCGCAAGTCCCAGCTCTCAAATGCATGGACACCGGGCATTTCGGGTGGCGGCGGTTTCAAATGCTGATCATAAGGAAACGCATTGGCGCGGGCGTCTTCGATTGGCACCAGAGCATTGGGCGCTTTGCCCGCGCGCACTTGGCGAACATGCGCGTATTCGTCGGCAAATCTCTTCACATACGCATCACGTCCGGTGTCGCTCACGAGCGCTGTGGCGACGCCGACGGCGCGGCTTGCGTCGAGAACGTGGATGACCGGTCCATCATAGGCTTCGTCGATTCGCAGCGCGGTATGCACCTTCGAGGTGGTCGCGCCGCCAATTAACAGGGGCATCGACATCCTGGCGCGCTGCATTTCTTCGGCGACAGTCACCATCTCGTCGAGCGACGGCGTAATTAGCCCGGACAGTCCGATAATATCAGCGTCGTTCTCGTTCGCGGCCTCAAGAATTCGTGTCCATGGTACCATCACGCCCAAATCGATGACTTCGTAGCCATTGCACTGGAGGACAACGCCGACGATGTTTTTGCCAATGTCGTGGACGTCGCCCTTGACCGTGGCCATGATGATCTTGCCCTTGGCACGAGCGCCGGGCTCTTTTGCAGCCTCGATAAAAGGGATCAGGTGCGCGACAGCCTTCTTCATCACGCGCGCCGACTTCACGACCTGAGGCAGGAACATTTTGCCGCTGCCAAACAGGTCTCCCACGACATTCATACCGTCCATGAGCGGACCCTCGATCACTTCGATTGGGCGCGCAAACGCCTGACGGCATTCCTCAGTGTCGTCGACAACGTACGAGTCGATGCCCTTGACGAGGGCATGTTCGAGCCGCTTACCTACCGGCCAGCTACGCCATTCCTCGGCAGCTCTTTCCTGCGCCACGTCAGTGCCTCGAAATTTCTCAGCCAGGGCAACGAGACGTTCGGTCGGTGTTTCGTTGTCATTGCGGGCGGGACGGTTGAGGATAACATCCTCGCACGCCTCGCGGAGTACCGGATCAATGGCATCATAAATGTCGAGTTGCCCCGCGTTGACGATCCCCATGTCCATGCCCGCTGGGATGGCATGGTAGAGAAACACCGAGTGCATGGCCCGGCGGACCGGTTCGTTGCCGCGGAACGAGAAGCTCAGGTTCGACAACCCTCCCGAGATGTGGGCATGCCGACAGCGGTCACGAATCTCGCGGCAGGCTTCGATGAAATCAACCGCGTAGTTGTTGTGCTCCTCAATCCCTGTTGCGACTGCGAAGATATTGGGATCGAAAATAATGTCCTCGGGTGGAAAACGGATGCCGGTCAGCAGTGCATAAGCACGGGTGCAAATCTCGACCTTGCGGTCCTTGGTGTCCGCCTGACCCGTTTCGTCGAACGCCATAACGACGACAGCGGCACCATAGGCCATGCACTTGCGCGCTTGAGCGAGAAACTGGGACTCGCCTTCTTTCATACTGATCGAGTTAACGATCGGCTTGCCGCTGACGCATTTCAATCCGGCCTCGATCACTGACCACTTCGAGCTGTCGATCATGAATGGCACACGCGCGATGTCGGGTTCGGCCGCGATGAGCTTGACGAAGGTTTCCATCGCCGCGAGCGAATCGAGCAGACCCTCATCCATGTTGATGTCGATAACCTGGGCGCCGTTTTCGACCTGCTGGCGCGCAACGTCGACTGCCTTAGCGTAATCGCCAGCCATGATGAGCTTTTTGAATGCTGCGGACCCGGTTATGTTGGTGCGCTCGCCGATGTTGACAAAAATGGAAACGGCTTTGGTCATTGATCTTCCGTTGTGCTCCTCCGCCGCTGCGAAGGTTCAAACTGTTTGAATTCGTTGGCCCGAGCGTTTGCTCGAACGTTTATGCAGCCAACGTCATCGGTTCGAGCCCGGCCAGTCGCGTTGCGACCGGCACATCAGGCAACCGTCGCGGCGCCAACCCCTCGACCGACTTCGCCATGGCGGCGATATGGTCAGGCGTCGATCCGCAACAGCCCCCCAGGATATTGACCTGTCCAGCGGCTGCCCATTCATGGACCAGCGCCGCTGTCTGATCAGGCAGTTCGTCATATTCGCCAAGATCATTGGGCAGGCCGGCGTTGGGATAGATCATGATCAGCGTGTCGGCGATTGCGCTCAGCACCTTCACATGTGGGCGCAACTGTTGCGCACCAAACGAGCAGTTGAGGCCAATCGTCACAGGCCTCGCATGGCGCACCGCATGCCAGAACGCTTCGACAGTATGACCCGACAGATTGCGACCCGAAAGGTCAGTCAGTGTCATGGACAGCATGATTGGAATCTCGCGTCCCAGTGACTCGCCTGCCTCGATCACGGCCATGATACCTGCTTTGGCATTCAACGTATCGAACACGGTCTCGATCAGGATGAAATCAACCCCACCTTCAATCAGTGCGTCGACCTGTTCACGATAGACAAGCTTCAGATAGTCGAAGTCGATCTCGCGAAAACCTGGGTCGTTGACGTCAGGCGACAGTGACAGTGTCTTGTTGGTCGGCCCGATTGCCCCAGCGACAAAGCGTCGGCGCCCGTCCCTGGCGGTATATTCGTCCGCTGCCGTCCGCGCGATCTGCGCAGACGCCACGTTAATTTGGCGCACGAGATGTTCGGCAGCGTAATCCGCCTGGCTGATCCTGTTCGCGCTGAACGTATTGGTCGACACGATATCCGACCCCGCATCCAAATAGGCACGCGTGATGGTGTCGGGAACGTTCGGATTGGTTAACGCAAGGATGTCGTTGTTCCCCTTTGCGTCCCTCGCCAGCATGAGTTCACCCATGTAATCTGCCTCGGACAATTTCCAGTTCTGGATCTCTGTCCCAAATGCTCCGTCGGTGATGAGGATACGCGTTGCCGCGGCGTCAAATAGCGCTTCACGGGCGTTCATGCTGCCCTTTCTACCAAGACGTTTTTGTGCGCCCGCAAACCCAGCATGTGGCAGATCGCAAAGCTGAGTTCGGCGCGGTTAAGCGTGTAGAAATGGAAATGTCGCGTCCCGCCCGCATAAAGACGGCGGCAGAGTTCGGCTGCGATCGTGGCCGCAACCAGCTGCCGCGCAGCGGGCAATTCCTCCAGCCCGTCGAACAGGCGGCCCATCCATGCCGGTACATCAGTCCCGCACATTGCGGCCATCCTGCTGGTCGCGGCAAAAGTCGAAACCGGCATGATGCCCGGCACGATTTCCGCATCGATTCCGGCCTTGGCAACCCGGTCGCGAAAGCGGAAAAACGTTTCAGGGGCAAAGAAGAACTGCGTGATCGCCCGGTCGGCCCCCGCGTCGAGTTTTGCCTTGAGATTGTCGAGGTCGCTTCGCGGGGATGCCGCATCAGGATGGGTTTCGGGATAGGCACTCACCGAAATCTCGAAAGGAGCGATCTTTTTCAGGCCGGCAACAAGTTCGATAGCATTAGCAAATCCTTGTGGGTGGGGTTCGAACTTTGTGCCAGCAACGGGTGGATCCCCGCGCAACGCCACGATGTGGCGCACTCCCGCTTCCCAATAGGATTGAGCAACCTCAACAATTTCGGACCTGGACGCGCCGACGCAAGTCAGATGCGCAGCGGCGGGAACATTTGTCTCGCTGGCAATGCGCGAAACGGTCGCGTGGGTGCGCTCTCGGGTCGAACCGCCCGCCCCGTAGGTTACCGAGACGAAGCGCGGATTAAGGGGTTCGAGTGTGCGAAGGGACTCCCAAAGCGTCCCGTTCATCTTGTCGGTCTTGGGTGGGAAAAACTCGAACGACACGACCGCATCACCCGCGAGATCGGCATAAAGCGGCGCGCCGAGCGCGTTGCGGGCCTCTTCAAGTTGCGCCACGGACGGGTTCAGCGAACGGGTCATGCAGCACGGACCTTACGTTCGGCCGGACGCGCGCCCAGCCAGAGCTTGATGGTGAGTTCGCCGCCGGCGAGCTCGTCAGACTCGATCAGAACGAGCCCAGACGCGGCAAACCAACCGCCGATTTGCGCGTCAGAAAAGCCGAGCCGCGCATGCGCATCCTGGGTGCGCAATTCTTCGCGGTCGTGACTGGCAAAGTCGACGATCAGCATGCGGCCCCCTGGAGCGACGATTCGTGCTGCTTCGCTCAAAGCAACTTCTGGTGCCGGAATATAATGAAGCACCTGATGCATTACGACAGTATCGGCACTGCTGTCCGGGAGCGGCAATGCTGCGACGTCGGCTTGACGCAGATCGACGGGAGTCCGAGCGTCCGCCAGCTTGGCACGAGCGACACGGAGCATTTCGGGACTGCGGTCGATACCAGTTGCGTGGTCAGCGATATTCCCGAGCAGTTCGATCATGCGGCCAGTTCCCGTACCGATGTCGACAAGCCGCCCGATGCTGGGTCCCAGCAGAGCCTGCATTCGGGCCTCAACCGCGCTTTCAGCGACGTGAAGCGAACGGATTGCATCCCATTGATCCGCATAGCCCGCAAAGTAGCGCGCCGCGGCTGCCGCGCGGTCGGCTCGCACGGCATTGAGCCGCACGGCATCGGCTATTGCCCAATGGTCCTCGCCGTCGGCGTCAATCAAGGCAAACAATGGCACGGCGACCGGACTCGGTGCTGGCGTCAGAAACACCCAGCTCCCCTCGCGTCGACGAACAGCTACCCCGGCATCGACAAGTATTTTCACATGGCGTGACACGCGCGGCTGACTCTGACCCAGCACCTGAGCGAGTTCGCCGACAGACAGCTCCATGCGCCGCAGGAGTGCGACGATGCGCAACCGCGTTGGGTCAGCCAGGGCGCGAAAAATTTCCACGGCATTCGTCATATCAATCGCATATAAAGAAATCTTTATATGCGGTCAATGTGGTAAGACGCCTGAAAATAAAGGGCGGTCTGCCTTTTTATTGCCATTATCTGTCAACTCACCTATCTGCGTGGCGTGCCGGAGCGGCACCGCAACGGGAGTCGCAATACCGCGGCTTGGTATGAAGCTGTTCGAGGGATATTTCTCATGAAGAAGATTGTTATCGTTGTTGCGTTAGCTGCCGCTGCCACGCTTGGCGCGTGCACGCCCAAGGCACAGAATGCTACCGCCGAAGCCGCCAACGCCGTCGCCACCGACGTCAATGCGACGGCCGCTGCTGCCGCAAATTCGGTCGATGCAGCCACCGACAACGCCATGGACAAAATCTCGAACGCCGCGGACGTCGGCGCGCACAAGGTCGATGCCGCGGCCGACAAGATGACATTGGCTGCCGGCAACGCGATGACCGACGCAGGAAACAGCCTCAAAAAGTAACTGCCACCTGCCGTCTTAGAGGTACAAAAGGGCGGCCCGGCTGCGCCGGCCGCCTTTTTTAATAATCTGCAAAACCGGACTGAAGGTGTTTAAGCGATCACCACTGCACTGACATTGGGGGCTTACTTCCTGCGCCCCGGGTTGGACAATTCGATCCACGCAGCGATGGCGTTCCTGGTCCGTAATCCGAGCACTCGACAACGCTCAAGCAAAGTTGGACGCAGAGCAACAGCTGCCCGACAGCGACCGGCACGAGCGATGGTTACCCCGCTTTGACCTGCTCACAATCAAGCGAAGATCGATCGGTTCGCGGGAGGCGCTCACGAAAGGGCGAGACACCTTTCGACACGTCTCTCCGTCGGACCACCGCAACCCCGACTCTCTCGACTCTGATGTGAAACACGCAACCGCGGCTCGAGCTCAATGAACGCACCGCAGAACAACACTGCCGACAAGCCACAAAAAGGGCCGGAGGATGGCGCCTCCAGCCCGATTTGTTTTTAGTCGACACCGACGCGCAACGCTTTGGGCGTCACACGTTGTAATCCCAGCCAAATAGCCGAGACTACAGGGCCGCCCGACCTCGTGTCCGGGCCAGCATCGCTGGCCCGGTCCGAAATCAGAAGTCCATGCCGCCCATGCCGCCCATGCCGCCACCGCCCATGGGCATGGCAGGCTTGTCGTCGGGGAGCTCGGCTATTGTCGCTTCGGTCGTGATCAGCAGACCGGCAACCGAGGCTGCATCCTGGAGCGCCGTACGAACGACCTTGGTCGGGTCAATCACACCAGCCGCAACAAGATTTTCGTAGACGTCGGTCGCAGCGTTAAAGCCGCGCGTTTCATCATTTTCGCGGAGCAAATTACCCGCAACAACCGCACCGTCATGTCCCGCGTTCTGCGCGATCTGGCGGAGCGGAGCCTGCAGCGCCTTGCGAACGATATCGATGCCGCGGGTCTGGTCGTCGTTAGCACCCTTGGTGCCTTCGAGGGCCTTCGTCGCATAGAGCAGCGCGGTACCGCCGCCAGGGACGATTCCTTCTTCGACGGCGGCACGCGTTGCGTGCAGCGCATCATCCACGCGGTCCTTGCGCTCCTTGACTTCGACTTCCGATGCACCGCCGACCTTGATCACTGCAACGCCGCCCGCGAGTTTGGCAAGCCGCTCCTGCAGCTTTTCCTTGTCGTAATCGCTGGTGGTGTTCTCGATCTGCTGGCGGATCGCTTCGACACGGCCCTTGATCGACCCGGCATCACCCAGACCATCGATGATCGTGGTGTTGTCCTTGTCGATGGTGACGCGCTTGGCTGAACCGAGCATAGCGAGCGTGACGGTCTCGAGCTTGATCCCCAGATCTTCCGAGATCATCTCGCCCTTGGTCAGGATCGCGATGTCCTCAAGCATCGCTTTGCGGCGATCACCGAATCCCGGCGCCTTGACTGCGGCGACCTTCAGGCCTCCACGAAGCTTGTTCACGACAAGGGTAGCGAGCGCTTCACCCTCGATGTCTTCAGCGATGATCAGAAGCGGACGACCCGACTGAACAACCGCTTCCAGAATCGGGAGCATCGCCTGCAAGTTCGACAGCTTCTTCTCATGGATCAGGATATAGGGATCATTGAGTTCAACCGACATCTTCTCGGGATTGGTGATGAAGTAGGGGCTCAGGTAGCCGCGGTCGAATTGCATGCCTTCGACAACGTCGAGTTCAAAATCCAGACCCTTGGCTTCCTCGACAGTGATCACGCCTTCCTTGCCGACCTTGTCCATTGCTTCGGCGATCTTCTCACCAACGATAGTGTCGCCATTCGCCGAGATGATCCCGACCTGGGCGATTTCCGCAGTACCGGCAACCGGCTTCGAACGCTTCGCGAGATCGGCGACAACGTTGGCGACTGCGAGGTCGATGCCACGCTTCAAGTCCATCGGGTTCATGCCGGCCGCAACCGACTTCATGCCCTCACGAACGATTGCCTGCGCCAGAACGGTCGCGGTGGTGGTGCCATCACCCGCCATGTCGTTCGTCTTCGACGCGACTTCGCGAATCATCTGTGCGCCCATGTTCTCGAACTTGTCCTTGAGTTCGATTTCCTTGGCGACGGTGACGCCGTCCTTGGTGATGCGGGGAGCACCGAACGACTTGTCGATCACGACATTGCGACCCTTGGGGCCCAGCGTGACCTTCACCGCATCGGCGAGAATGTCGACGCCGCGCATAATGCGTTCACGCGCGTCACGACTGAATTTTACTTCCTTGGCTGCCATTTTGGCTACCCTTTCAGATTTAGATTGAGATCAAAAACTAGAACAGCGGCTAACGAGAGGTCAGCCAACAATCCCGAGAATGTCAGATTCTTTCATGATCAGCAGGTCTTCGCCGTCAAGCTTGACCTCTGTCCCCGACCATTTGCCAAACAGGATCTTGTCGCCGGCCTTGACGTCCAGCGGCGTGATCGTGCCGTCCTCGGCTTTGGTCCCAGTGCCAACCGAGACTACTTCGCCTTCTTGAGGCTTTTCCTTGGCGGTGTCGGGAATGATAATACCGCCAGCTGTTTTTTCTTCCGCTTCGACGCGGCGAACCAGCACGCGATCGTGCAGGGGTCGAAATGCCATATGACTTACCCTTTTTATCTTTGAGCCACTCATCGCGAGCGAACCCGTGAATTACGCTTGGCACTCATTGGATACGAGTGCCAACGGCTGTCATATGTGGACGGTGCCGAGGCACGTCAACCCGAGCCGACAAAAAAGAGCGGTGCTACGCCGCGTTTCCATGTCGAGTGAGACGGCGCTCCGGCAGCAGCCCGGAACCGTTCACCGAACAGACTTTTTGATGAAACGGATTTGTGATGGCGAGGACGCAAAAGACTATTGTCCAAGATTAGGTCTGGTGACTGTGCGTTTGCGCCGCGGGAGAGGATGACCATGAATTCAGCGCTTTCGCCGATCGCTGAAACCCTGGCATCGGCGCGCCCGTCAAGACGCAGTTGAACGACCGACATGCTCATCGGGGGACCATCATCGTTGCCCTGCCCGCGTTCGCGTCCACGCCGGCTCGGGAGCTCGACGATGCCGACGTCACCCGTCGGCGCCGTTCGCTGGCGGTAACGTCGACTGCGAATAAACGTGTCGACGTCTTCGTCGCCGACCGGCCTGACGCGATGCCCAGGATGCCCAAGCTTGTTGCGCACGCCGATCGCGAAGGTCGCCTAATTTTGATCGACGCCGGCTCGACGCGCCGCTATTTCCTGCGTCGCGAGGCGGGCCAGAAAATGATGATCCGAACCGCCGAGCGACTTGTGCTGCTTGCTCAGGGATCGAACTTTCGCGACATTGGCGGCTGCCCAGCTGGGAAAGGCAAGCATGTCCGCTGGGGGGTGATCTACCGCTCGGGCGCCACACCTTTCCTGCCGGATGATGACATTGCCCGAATCAAAGCGCTA
>JAYVVA010000049.1:0-3939 GCA_043787435.1 Sphingomonadales bacterium
GTCGCGTTTCGCCGCGAGAGCGATGAGGAGCATCTCGAACCAAAATTCGAACTGCCGTTACCCACAGGTGCGAACATCGTGACCGCGCGCGGACTATCACTGATCAAGGCCAAGGTCGCAGAATGGAGTGCCCTGGTGGCGGAGGCGCCAGACGATGAAGCACGCAAGCCAGCCCGGCGTGATCTGGCCTATTGGAATACGCGGCTGTCGACTGCGCGGGTGGCGCAGCCACCGGTTGCCGGCGTGGTCGGTATCGGCTCAAGCGTCGTGTTTCGACTAAAAGGGAGCGTGCGGACGATCGAAATCGTCGGTCATGACGAGGCCGAGCCCGTCCGGGGGCGGATTGCGTTCAATGCGCCGCTCGCCAAGGCGATGATAGGAGCAGGCCAAGGCGATTGGGTCGACTTTGGGGGCGTCGACGAATCCATTGAAGTGCTGGAGGTAAGTTAACCCAGCGCATACCGGATGACGTTCAGGTCGCCGTACCTGACGCTGGCATCCGCAGCGGCCTCGGTTTTTGGCTTGGCGTGATAGGCGACGCCGAGGCCTGCGGCTTTGATCATCGGAATGTCGTTGGCCCCGTCGCCAATGGCAATCGTAGCGCTCAGCGGAATTTCTAGGGCAGCGGCTTGGGCCAGCAACGTGTCCCGCTTGGTCTGAGCGTCGATAATCGGGCGTTCGACCAGGCCCGTCAACACGCCATCCTTGACAACCAGCCGGTTCGCCACTGCGCAATCGAAGCCGAGCATGTTTGCAACACTATCGGTAAAATGGGTAAAACCCCCCGAGACGAGCACTGCCCTGCCGCCCGCCGCGCGGAACGACGCGACAAGATCCACCGCACCTCCCATGAACTTTACGCGCTCACGAAGGCACTCTGCGACGGTTGTCTCGGTGAGGCCGGCGAGCAGCGCCACACGGTCGCGTAGCGCGTCGGCAAAGTCGATCTCACCGCGCATTGCGCTCTCGGTAATGGCCGAGACTTCGCTTTTTAGCCCAACGTAATCGGCGAGTTCGTCAATGCATTCGACAGTTATCATCGTCGAATCCATGTCAGCAACAAGGAGTTTGCGATGACGGTCTGCTTCGTGCTGGATGATCATGTCATTCCCGCCGCTAAGGTCCGCCGAGCCCAGCAGTCGCCGCAGCTGCTCCCGACCGAACGCATCAGGCTGAGGAAAGTCAAAGCGAATGTCGCAGGCCACTGCGTCGATGACAGGACCTGGCTTCCCGCCAAGCGCATCACACACAGCCGAAATATCCCCCGCGGTAAGACATTCTTTTGCTACGAGGGTGGCGATGAACATTTCGGGTCTCCCAGTGGTGGCGCTCATTGCAGGGCCGACGGCTAGCGGCAAGTCGGCGCTGGCGGTGGCGCTCGCGGACCTGACGCCTTCGGTCATCATCAATGCTGACTCCATGCAGGTCTACGGCGACTTGCGCGTGGTCACGGCGCGCCCCAGCGCACCAGACGAAGAGCGGCATCCGCATCGACTATTCGGTTATATCGACGGCGCAGAGGCATGTTCAGCAGCGCGGTGGGCAGCGGATGCCAAGATCGCCATTGCCGAGGCGCAACACGCGGGACGGTTGCCAATCGTCGTCGGCGGGACTGGGCTCTATATCCGCACGTTGCTTGACGGCATCGCGCCTGTGCCGGAGATCGACCCGGCTGTCCGGACAGCCGTGCGTGACCTGGCCGTTGCCGAAGCGTTTCAGGCGCTCAGCCGCGAAGACCCACGCGCTGCCGCGCGCCTTTCGCCAGCCGACGCGACGCGTGTTGCGCGAGCGCTCGAGGTCGTGCGCTCGACAGGACAGGCGCTCAACGAGTGGCAGGCGCACCGGGAGGGAGGGATTAATGCAAAGGTAAGGCTCGTGCCGCTCATCCTTCTACCTCCTCGTGATTGGCTTTTTGCCCGATGCGATGTGCGCTTCAAGACGATGATCGACGCGGGACGGAGCGAAGTCGCGGCGTTGATCGCCCGCAACCTAGACCCCGCGCTGCCGGTGATGCGAGCCATCGGCGTGCGCGAAATCGCTGGACGGCTGGCGCACATCATTGATGAACCCACGGCCTCCAGAAGCGGCGAGCTCGCCACCCGCCAATATGCCAAACGTCAGTATACCTGGTTCACGAATCAGGCGCCTGAGACATGGGAACGTGTAACAACGCAGTTAAATGCCACTGAAATCGATAAATACGCAACTATATTGCTTCATATGGCATTGACAGCATAGTTTATTATTCGTAACCGTTCTGCACTGCAACAAAGGAATGCTCGATGCCTGCCGAACTGCCCGGCGCCGAAATCCTCGTCGAGGCACTTGTCGATCTCGGCGTGGAAATCGTCTTTGGCTATCCCGGCGGCGCGGTGCTGCCGATTTACGACGCACTGTTCAAGCAAAAGCGGATCAAGCATATTCTTGTTCGTCACGAGCAGGCTGCCACGCATGCTGCAGAGGGTTATGCGCGCTCCACCGGCAAACCTGGCGTTGTGCTGGTTACAAGCGGTCCGGGTGCGACAAATGCGATTACGGGCATCACCGACGCGCTGATGGATTCGATTCCGATGGTCGTCATCACCGGACAGGTCCCGACGGCCCTGATCGGTACTGACGCGTTTCAGGAGGCTGACACGGTCGGCATCACGCGCCACTGCACCAAGCACAATTACCTCGTGAAAGACCCAGCCAAACTTGGCGGGATCCTGCATGAGGCCTTCCACATCGCAACCTCAGGTCGTCCCGGGCCCGTGGTCGTCGACATTCCAAAAGACGTGCAGGTCGCAACCGCGCGCTACACCAATCCTGGCAAGATTCAGCACAAGACCTACCGCCCCGCTCTCAAGCCAGATCCGAAATCGGTCGAAACAATGGTCGAAATGATCGCAGCAGCAGAACGACCCGTGCTTTACACGGGTGGGGGCATAATCAATTCAGGACCGGGTGCGAGCCAGATGCTGCGCGAACTGGTGCGGATTACAGGTGCGCCGGTCACCTCGACGCTGATGGGGCTTGGCGCTTTTCCAGCCAGTGGCGACCAGTGGCTGGGCATGCTCGGGATGCACGGCACCTACGAAGCTAATATGGCGATGCACGACGCAGATTTAATTGTGGCGCTCGGCAGCCGGTTTGACGACCGCGTGACAGGGCGACTTGACGCCTTCAGCCCTAAATCTAAGAAAATCCACGTCGATATCGACCGGAGTTCGATCAACAAGACGGTGCGCGTGGACTTGCCGGTTGTCGGCGACGTGGGCCGCGCACTTGAAGATGCTCTAAAACTTTGGAAGGCGCGCCAGTATCCCAAGCCCGACCTCGTCGCGTGGTGGGCCAAGATCGATACGTGGCGCGCGAAGAAGTCGCTTAGTTTTGTGGAGTCCAGATCGGAAATCATGCCGCAGCACGCCATCCGCGCGTTGTGGGACGCGACGCACAAGCGCAACCCGATCATCACAACCGAAGTCGGCCAGCACCAGATGTGGGCCGCGCAGCATTTCGATTTCGAGGCGCCAAACAAATGGCTCACCTCAGGAGGGCTCGGGACGATGGGTTACGGCCTGCCCGCTGCGATCGGCGCGCAGCTCGGCAATCCGAATGCCTTAGTCATTGATATCGCCGGCGAAGCGTCGATTCAAATGAATATCCAGGAGTTGGCGACAGCGACGCAATACCGACTTCCGGTCAAGATTTTCATCCTGAACAACGAATGTATGGGCATGGTCCGCCAGTGGCAGGAGTTGACATACGAAGGCCGGTATTCGCAAAGCTACTCGGAGAGTTTGCCTGACTTCGTCAAGCTGGGCGAAGCCTACGGCTGGAAAGGCATTCGCATCGAAGATCCAGCGGATCTGGACAGCGGCATTGCGGCGATGCTTGCTCATGAGGGACCTGTTATCGTCGACTGCATGGTCGCTAAACTCGCCAACTGCTTCCCGA